>CAZIEH010000014.1:0-18158 GCA_964538695.1 uncultured Eubacterium sp.
CATATATATTATACTTATTTTCAGGCAAAAAATCAATATATGATTGACTACTATTTACACAAAAAACAAAGCCCGATGAAAAACATCGGACTTTGAAAAAATTATTAGCCAACCAAGCCTGTACGCTCGATACTTTCTGTAAAGAAACGCTGTGTGAAAATATAAAGAACAAGCGGCGGAAGAATTGAAAGGAGTGTACCTGCCATAAGGAAGCTTCTAACCTGATAGGTTGAAGAATATCCACTTGCAAGACCGCCCATTGTAATTGCATCACGCAGATTACTTAACATACAAGAAATAGGCTTTATTGCGGTTGTAAAGTAGATTGCGGAGCTGTAATATTCATTCCAATGCCAAACTATTGAGAAAAGCAAAACGGTAACGAAAGCAGGTGTTGCAAGCGGTACCATAATTCTCGCAAAGGTTTTGAAAGGACCGCAACCGTCGATACGGGCAGCCTCTTCAAGGTCTTTGGGCTGACCTGCGAAGAACTGTCTGAAAATGAATATAAACAAACCGTTACGCAAGCCGGTAGCAAAAATTGCAGGAAGAACAAATACCCACGGCGAGTTAAGCAGGTTTAGTGTTATGCCGAACATTTTTAATATTCCGCCGAAATCGAAGAACCAATAGTTAAGATAGTTCGCAGAAACGATGATTTGCACAGGAACAATAATTGTAAGAAGAACCAATACAAACGCAACATTTTTAAGCGGGAAATTAAAACGGGCAAAGCCGTAACCGACCATAGCACAAGACACGATTGATGCCGCTGTACCGAAAACAGTTATGATAAGCGTAAGCAACGCCGAATCGCTGAACTTTAATGATGTCCACGCGCCCTTTAAGCCTACAAGCGAAAGTGC
The DNA here is from genome assembly GCA_964538695.1 of uncultured Eubacterium sp. Lineage (GTDB taxonomy): Bacteria > Bacillota > Clostridia > Oscillospirales > Acutalibacteraceae > UMGS1532. The sequence goes on from CAZIEH010000014.1 coordinate 867, forward strand.
TTTCGGAATATAAACAACGGTGGGGTCATTTGCGGCTGCAGGGTCCTGAAATGCTGTTGTAACAATGTACAACAACGGGAACAGGAACAAATAGCACAAGCCGAAAATAAACAAAAATCTGAAAAGCTTAAAAACGAAGGAACCGACTTTTCTTTTAAAAATATATGCTCTGCGACCGTCGTTTAAATCTAAACGGTTTTTAATGGTATCTAACATAAACGGTTTCCTCCTTTCTTAAGACAAGCGTTTGTTGACTATGCGGAACACAAAGAATACCACAAGAAGAATTACTGCGATAAACAGGAAGTAAATCCACGCAAAAGCGGATGCAAGACCAAGCCTTGAAACGCTCTTCGAAATAATGGAGGTAACCTGTGACATAACCGCGTTACTCTTACTGGTAAAGTTATCAACAATAGTGTAAACCAAGTTGATGATAATTGTGGGAACAAGCATAGGTAATGTGATTTTCCAGAAGTTTTCCCAAGCGGTTGCACCCTCGATAGCCGATGCCTCATAAAGAGCAGGCGGAACACTTTGCAAGCCTGCAAGGAATATAATCATCTGAATACCTGCCTGCCAAACAAGGCTGAACAAGCTGTTTGAAATATTGGTAACTATTTGAATAATCTTACTGTCAAAGCCTGCATTTACAAGCAAATCGTTAAGACCTGTATTTCGAACAGCCTCACCGCCCGAAATTGATGTACCCTGCAATGCACTTGCGGCAACATTATCACCGTTGACCATTGAAAGAGCAACACCCGAAGCAAAAATAACGGGCAAGAAGAACACAGCTCTGATAAAAACTCTGCCACGGAACTTCTGGTTAAGAATCATAGCAAGAAACAAGCTTAAAACTATGATAACGGGAAGCTGCCATGCAAGGTTTGTAAAAGAATTTACAATGTTGGTTGTAAAATTCGTGTTCTTAAACAACGCCTCAAAATAGTTATCAAAACCAACGAATTGGAAATTGTAACCGTTATCGCCGATTGAAACCTTACTGAAGCTCATTCGAATAGACTCAAGTAACGGCGAAAAGAAGAAAAACCAAAAGCCAAGGTAGAAGGGTAAGATGAATAACTGCGCAGTCCACGCACTTTTGGCTGAAAGACTTAATTGTTTGCGTTTCATTCTTATCCCTCCTTATAAGCAAAGCTCTTTGCAGGAATTTTTATACCCTGACAAGTAACATCTGCATCGGTATAGTTGACATATACTTTGTAACCGTTGTCATATGCGGTAAGCGTTACATTCTTTGCAAGCTCGCTATGAGCAACGATTGTGCTGTTGCAAATCTTTTCAAGCAACGGCTGATACTCGGCATACTTTTTGGCAGCATCGTCAATCCACAAGGTGTAGGTTGAGCCGTAATACTCGTCATAATTAGTATCACGCAGCTGTGCAGCCTCTTCGGCGATACCTGTCCAGTTAAGACCGATACCCGACTCTACACATTTCAAATAGTTGATTTGTGTATCGACCGATTGAGCCATGGCAGTACCACTCATAGGCATATAGCCGTGCAAAACAATTTCATAGAACGGAATTTCCGAGCTGAAATTGTTGAAACCGCTTGAATAAGTAGGTGCGTTTACAATTTTGCTTATATACTTATACGAATAATCGTTGGCAGAGTCGCCGATAATGATAAGCTTATTGTCATAAGCGGTTTTAAGCGCATTGTTTACAGCAGTATATGTTTTACTTCTGTACATTGTTTCGCCGAATTTCAAATGCGAATACAATGTGTTTGTAAGTGTTGATAGCGAGATGCCGGTGGTATCAAGCTTTTTATAAGATTTAATATATTTTTCAGCGTTGTTTTCAATAATTGACGGTAAAATCAAACGCTTTGAAACACCGTTCAAATCATAAGCGTAAACAGAACGCAGATACTGGCGCTGATAATATGTTTTTGCAAACACGGTTTTTACGGCGTTCTTATTGCTACCCTCGGTAAAGGTAAGCAAGTCGGATTCGGGATAGAAACCGATATTGTTTTCGGCAGTATAGCGATTAAGCTCTTGATACTGCTTTTTACCGCCAAGAACGCCGAGAGTCGATGCGCTTGTAAGCATCTTGGTATTTGTGATACCGCTGTTGCCCCAACCGAGATAACGCACAGAAAGGTTATCGATACCTTTTGCTTTGATATCCTCAAGCATTTGCTGTGTTTGAGAATATGTTGTAAGTGATGTGCGTTCGTTATATGTAAAGCCGAGGAAGTTCGCCTTTACATCAATAGCGCCGATAACATCAATATTCAGTTCAGCCTTGACATCGTGCTTTTCAAGCTTTTTGCTGTTTAACAAATAGTCACGATAGGAGTTTGCCATACCGACATAGTTGGCATCGTCACCATCAAGAACCGAATATTCAACGCCGAAAGCTTTGATATCCTCTGCTTTTTCAGATACCCTGTAAACAATCTGGTTATAGGAAATAGCAGACATATCAAGCTCGGAAACGAAGCGCGCATTAAGACGGGCTGAAACTGTATTATAGCCCCTTGTTTCGTTGGCGGAGGCAGCCTCTATCGACGAAGCCTCTGCACCGTCGGTAATAACACCGAAAAGTGCGTTGTCGCTACCGTGAACAACACCGAATACAGGCATACTGATATCCTGTGTTTTGTCTTTTTCGATATCCTCATAACGGCTTAAATCCTTGCCGTAAACCATCTGGCTGTACTTTGTTTCAGCACCCTTGTCGGTGTTGAAATCAATTAAAGCACCACTGCCGTCGGGAACAAAAATGTAACCGTCGTCTGTCCAATTACCTGCACCGAAGTAAGGCAACAGGGATATATCGACAATTTTGATATCGTCGGAATGCTTAATAGCGGCAACATCGACATTTGCAACGAATTTTTCGTCTTTCAAGGCAAAGGTAACGGGAATATCGGCAGAAATAACCTTGTGCTCTGAAGACTCGGTAGTTGCAGTTTCTTCTGACTGCTCTGCATCACCGCTTTCGGCGGCATCATCTGCCGCCTGTGCGGTAAGGTCAATTTCAAAACTGTATACTACTTTAACGCCGTTTTCAATTTCGGAAACATCAACGCTGTTTGCCGAGTAGCTGTCCATATAGGTCAGCTTACCGCCACTTGCCTCGTTTTCATTGGTAAGATAGCCGACGACAAGCTGTGAATTTGAAAAGCGTTTTTCGGCACCCATTGTAAAGGTGTCTTTTTCGGTAGATGTAGGTACACCGTACCATACATAACCGTTTGAATTGTTTTTAAGGGCAATTAAACCCGAATTGAAATCTGCACTGAGTGCAAGCTTACCCGAAGTTGCAACCTGCTGATAATCGTCGGATATTTTCATATAGCTGTATTTGCCGTTATCGGCGGATTTAGCATTGATAATACCCGATTGATTTTTAGCGGATACAGGGCATATTGCAATAGCAACCATTACAATACACATAAACAGCAGCACAAGATTTCTCTTTGTTTTAGTCATCTTATTCAATTATATAACCTCCACTCTAATAAATCGTGCTGACTTCATCGCAACTGCAATTCCTGAATTATGGAACCTATGAAGGTGAAGCATTGCTGTAAAAGTGATATGAACAACAGGACAAGCAAAGCTATAACAGCCATACCGACAACCGTCAAAAGAACAGAGCCGATTGTACCGCCGAACGAATACTGATGTATGGTATAAAGACCGAGCAACAGAATAATTGCCGCCCAAAGTGTACCGATTGTTACAAGTATGCTTACAAAAGCAGATTCGTCCAAAGTCATAACATTTGACAAAACGGTGCTTAATAATGTTGTTATGAGAATAGGTGTAAGCGAATAGCAGGTTACGCAGATAATTTCGCGTATTCTGCCCTTACCGTTAAGCAATGTGCAAATAGCCCAGTTTGCAATAACGAAAAGAACTACAAGACCTATGGTTGAAATAATGTTTGCAAGGAAGTCGTAGTCAACTGCGCGGTTTGTATTATAGGCAAAGCCTGTGCAGAAAAATTCAACAACCTTTACAAGGAACCAACAAATCGCAAGACCGATAGCAATCGGTACAGATTGCAGATTTCTTGTTCTGAACTGTTCAAAGCCGTCGACAGGATGGAACAGTACATACAGCGGCAAGCCCCACTTTGTTTCAAGCGGTGAAAAAGCCGAGCCGTGCTTTGCAACCATTTTCTTTTTAACAAAACGAGCGATAACGACAATTACCGCGATGGCAGCAATAAGTATAATTGCCATCCACCAAAGATTCTTATTAACATAATCCTTGCGGTATTCCTGATAAGCCTTTGAATAGCCGTTACGGGCGTTTGCAAGCTTGTAATAATGCATTGCCTGCTCATAATCGCCCTTCATTTCGTATGCCATACCCATACCGTAGTACGGATACTCGCTGTTAGTGTTATATTTTAACACATCACTCCACGCCTCAAGCGCGGCATCTGCATCACTGCTGTCGAGAAGTGTATAAGCCTTTCTCAAAGCAACCGCATAATCGGTCGGCTTAAACACGGTAATCGAACCGCTTGTGCTGTCGAGGACATAAATTCTGTCACCGACACTTTCAACTGCCGACGGATCATTAAACTCACCGAATTGGTCGGAGAAACCGCCGAAAACAGTAACCAAATCGCCATCTGACGAATACTGGAATACCTTGCCGCGACCGGAGTCTACAAGGTTGATATAACCGTCATCATCGACATCAACATCAGAGAATGATGTATTTGTAACAACCCTTGAACGATCCCATTCAAAATCGCCGAAGCCCATTGCGTTACCGCTTAATGTAAATACATCGGAGCCTTTAAAATTAAGCTTTCTGAGCATACCGTCGAACGAGGTGTTACGAGAGTTATTTTCGGTTTTAGTAACTGTGTAAATAAAACCGTCGCTGTCAATATCGAAATTAGTAAGAGCGATAGGTGTTACTTTGCTGAGACCTTTTAACTGCTCTTGAGTCAAAAAGCGCTTTCTGATAGCGTTAAGCAAAATTTCGGCGGTAGCCTGAACGGTATTACTACCGAAATATGTTTCGAACTCGCCGTTTTGGTCGAAAACAAATGCACCAAGGTTAATGGTTTCGCAAAGAACGAATATTCTGTTCTTACGGTCAAGCATAACTTTGGTCGTACGGAACGGAGCATCGGTATCCGCAAGCTGTTGGTCAGGTCGGTTGATAATCAACCTAACATTACCATTGGTATCACTTACAAATACACGCAGATTCTCGGTATCGGCAATATAAATATCGCCGTTATCGCCGATTGTAAAGCCCTGTGCGCCATAGAACGAAAGGTAGCCTGACTCTTTACTGTAAAAATCGGAATAAATATCCAAAACCTTTGTAAGGTTTTTGTCAAGCTTTACTACACGAGAATTGCCGCTGTCGAGAATATAAATATATTTGCCCGACTTGTAAAGCATATCACTCGGGTCATTTAGCTTTATTGAAAGATTTTGAAAATCATCTACAAAGCCGCAAGAGCTATTGAAAATAGCTGCCTCACGCTGACCTGTCAAAGCAATAATATTATCATTTTTGTCGGGAGCTGTGACAACAGCACAGTAGTTCATAGAAGAAACGCTGCGGTTTTTGGGGATAACTGTTGAATTGATGTACTGAACAGAGCCCTCAAAAGCGCTTACCTGTGCGATGCCCGACGGCAATGCCAAGTATACCATATCGCCGAGTGAGTCGACGGCAATATCCTTGACAGCCGAGAAATTAACATCGGCATCATAGGTTTCCATAACATCGAAACCGCCTAATGTTTCGTTGCCATCGTCATCAAAATCGGTAACGATTTGCGCGTTTACGATTTTTTTACTGCCGGTATCAGAGGCATAAAGTGCTGTGTTATCAAGACTGAAGCTGACAGCATTTATGTTTTTACCGATTGTGTAGAAACCGACGCGCTTGCCGTTTATATCATAAGCGGTAATACCGTTAGACTTGCTTTTTTCAACAGTAACGAGATATGTTGCATACTCTTCGCCTTTCAAAACAGCGATAGAAGCCATATCGGCAAGTGCGGAAACGGAAATTGTTTTAACAACCTTTGAAAGCGAGCTGATAACATAAATTACATCACCTTTGTAAACAAAGAAGAAAGAATTGCTGTAATCGCAAGCAATCATAGATGCGCCTTTAAGGCTGACTGCTTTGCCCTTGGCGTCGGTAAAGCTGTCATAAATCGACTGAACATTCATAGAAGTGTCGGTTTTATAAACAACACCTGCTTTACCGTCCAAAACATAAAATGACATATAGTCGGTATTATGCGAATCAAGGCAAATATCTGTATAAGCTTTAACGCTTACATCAAAATTCAAGTCACTACCCGATACATTCTTTTCGGCAAGATAGCCGACAGGCGCGGCAACCGATTCGGAATATGAATTATACTCATATGAATCATACGGAGCGTACGCTGTCGTTACAGCCGAAACAGAAACGCTTGCAAGCACTGTAAGGCACAGGGCGACAGCGACCAAAGATTTTAATAATTTTTTCACGCTGAACCCTCCCCTACTTCATACCTGAATGTGACATTGTTTCCATAATGGAACTTTGTGTTATAAGGAACACCGCAATGGGTATTACCATAAGTACAACCGCAACAGCGGATGCGGCGCCCTGACGGGCGATACCGCCTGCGGCAATAGTGCCGAGAACCTGAGGCAAGCCTTTAAGACTTTCACTGAAAATGTACTGTGTTGAACCGCCGCCGTTCCACATTGAGTTAAATGTGAATATGATTGTTGTCATAAGGGCGGGCTTAATGCTTGGAATAACGATGGTTGAGAAAATTTTATATTCACTTGCACCGTCAATTCGTGCAGCCTCTAATGTAGAATCGGGCAAAGATGTTGTTGCAAACTGCTTTATAAGGAATACACCGAGCGAGCTTGCAAGCGGCGGCAAAAGATATGACCAATAAGTATCAATCATACCGAGTTTTGCAACAATGATGTATGCAGGAATCGCAGTAACCTCGGGACGGAACAAAAGAGTTAAGGTAACTGTCTGTGCAATAGCCTCTCTGCCACGGAACTTACCTTTAGCCAATGAATAACCTGCCATAGCGGCAATAACCAAATATGCAAAAGTACCTACGACAGTTGTGAACAAGCTGTTAAACAGGTAACGGCTGAACGGAACCCAAAGGTTACCGGCAAGAACAACAACCTGAATAAAGTTATCAAATGTAGGGTTCTTAACATAGAAACGCGGCGGATAAAGGAAAATTTCGTCGATAGGCTTCAATGACTGCATAATGGCGTAAACCATCGGCAAGCACATAACGAAACAGATAATGAGCAAGAAAAGCAATACGCCGAAGTTACCTGCGTGTGAACGCGAAAGCATTGCTTTCTTTTTAGAATTATGATTAAACTTAATTCTACGCCAAAGTGACATTTTTTCTTCCATTATTCCACCTCCTAATCCGAGAACTTACTGATGACCTTATGAACAATAATATAGAACAAAAGCATCATCGCGAACAAAACGACCGCAATAGCCGATGCATAACCCATTTCGAAACGGGTTGTTGCAAAGTCAGTCATATGCAACAAGATTGTGTGCGTGCTGTAATCGGTACTTGGGTTACCTGTAAGTGCTTGGTTGACCGCACCGACAGCAAACGCACTTGAAATTGACATAACCGCACCGAACATAAGCTGAGGACCCATCTGCGGAAATGTAACATAGTAAAGCTCCTGCCAACGGTTTTTAAGTCCGTCGATAGCCGCCGCCTCGTAATAAGTCTTATCAAGACCTTTAAGACCGGCAACGAACGATAGGAAGCCTGTACCGAAGCTCATCCAAATAATAACAATCATAACAATGCTGAATGCATACTGTGTATTTGAAAGCCACTCGATAGGGTCGGTAATAATGCCGAGTTTCATAAGAGTGTCATTTAAAAGACCACGGCTATCGGACGAGAAGATGTATAACCAAATAAAGTAGATGTTACCGACGAGTGCAGGGCTGTAAACGATAAATGTGATTATCGTACGCAGTGTGCGGTTAAGCTCGTTGATAAACCAAGCGATGACAAAGCTTAATATAAAGCCGACAGGACCTGAAACCAACGCATAAATCAAAGTGTTTTTCAGGGCAACCGTGAAAATGTCATCTTCCAAAAACATTCTGATATAGTTATCGAAACCGACAAAGTTGTTAACGGTAACCATATTAAAGTCTGTAAAGCTTAAAACGATAGATGAAATAACAGGTAAAATAGTGAAAACAAAGAAGAAAACCAAGTAGGGTGCCAAAAGAACTATAAAAGGTCTTTGATTGGCAAGAGGTTGTTTCTTCTTTTTAGTTTTTATTGCTTTTTCCATTTAAAAGAAACCTCCCCTACTCTAAGCCGAATTCTTTACGCTTACGCGCAATTTCGTCATTGATATCTTTGTTATAAATTGTCAAAGCACGACGCGCCGCATTTTTACCCGACATAACTGAACGGAATGCACTTGTCAGTGAACGCTTTAACAAATAGTTACCGGGAACCTCGTTCATAACAGTAACGGAATCCCACTGTTCTTTGATTATGGCAGCCTCGCCGTCAGTCCAACCGAGGGCGTCGAAAGCCTTGATATTTGCAGGTGTATAACGCGCCGCAACGCCGAGAGTAGCCTCAAGCTCGCGTGCATATTCAGCCTGTGTATCCGCGCTGACCCACCATGAAAGGAAGGTGGATGCGGCATCTTCGATGCCTTTTGTCTGTGCGGATTTTAACATAATACAACCTGTAACCGCAGAGTTTTCGGAAATATTTACAGTTCCGTCATCTTGAACAGTACCGGGAATGGGTGCGAATGACCACAAACCGTTAAGCTCGGGCGCGGCGGATTTAACCTGATTGTATGCGCTGTACAGCTGCAACGAAATCGGCATTTCACCACTTCTGAAACGGCTGTAAAAGTCGAAAGAACGGTCAAGGGCATATTTCGAATAAAGCTCTGTCCAGGACTCGAATGCAGAATATGCAACCTCATCGGTGAAACGGGTTTTATCAAGATTGTCGGTATAATATGTACCGCCGTTTTGCAACAAGAACTTGTCAAAGGTTGCAATACCACTTGAAACACCGGCGTTAGCCGAGTTTACTTCGGGGATACCGATAACGAGGTTGGCATTTTGAATGACCTCCATAGCTTTATAGAAATCATCCCAAGTTTTCGGAACGCTTATGCCAAGCTCCTCTAAAATATCGGAACGGTAGAACATAACATCGAACTGCTGTGTTTCGGGAAGTGCATAGTACTCGCCGTTATAATAGAACGGTGTCCAAGCACACTTTTTAAATTGTGATTCAAGATTTTTCTTGTAAGAAGTAAGCGGTACAAGCGCACCACGCGCCGCCAAGTTCATAGGCGTATCTTCACCTATCATAAGCGCGCAATCGGGACCCTTACCTGCAAGTGTTGCACGAATAAGTGTAGCACCTGTATCAACCATACTGAGCTGAACAGAAATCTGCTTACCGTCTGCTGTTACAAGCTGGTCACGGTTATCGCTGATAAGACGGTTGATTATGTTGGCTTGGTCACGACCGGTCGAAACCCAAACCTTAACCTGATCAACATCATCGCCTGTTTCTTCGGTAGCACTTGTGGAATTGTAATCAACTATAAAAGATGAAATAAACTGATTCCACGAAAATGCAACTGAATTAAAGAAACCGTCACTGACAGAGGGTGCGGCAGTATCAACGGGCAGAACTACAAGATAGTCAAGCTCAAGTGCCAAGTTGCTGAGTGTGCCGACAAGGCTTGCCAAGGTTTCAATACAGCTTTTGAATTTGCTTAAACGCTCGGGGATTTGATATGCATCCTCGGACAGGTCTGTAACAACCTGTGCGGCATAGTTAATTGAAGATGCCTGTGAACCGTCTGTACCTGTAATCTCTTTAACAAGCTTACCTGTATCATCAAGGAAAGTCGCAAGCTCTTTCATATCACCGAGAAGTGTCGGAATTTGCGCCTCAAGAGAATAGTCGCGATAGCTATCGGGTGAAGTTGATGTAACGGCGATTATCTGACGGTAAAGCGCGTTCATATCAAGAACTGCCTGCTGGACATTGCGCAAAACCTCGCTCATTTCGCCTGTTGTACACGAAAGTGAAAGCTTGTTAGTACCCTCATTAAGGTAGATATAATAATCTTTACCCTCTTCACCGAGTGTAAGCATATACCAGCTCTGCTGATACTTAAACTTAATACCCGTTGCCTCGGCAAACGGAATTTCACCGTTTACACGCAAGGTTCTGTATGCGAACATACCTGCGTTATAATTCTGGCGTGAACGCATTGCAAGCTTATACAAACCGGCCTTTTTAACATTGACTTCCCAAACGATTTCATCACCGTTGGTAGCCCAGTTGGTTGTACCGATTGTGTTTAACTTTGTATATGCAGGGTCATTAGGCTGTGTTGATGCCCCTGATTTGTCATATGTAGGATAAATAACAACATTGTTTTTCGAAAAAGTCTGCTCTGCCTGAACTTTTGCGGAAAGGTCACCGTCTTCACCGAAAGCGACACCATTGTTCTTTACATAATCGCTGTCGGAGAACTGTGCAATGTATTCGTCATACGATACTGCGGGCATTTCGTTACCGATATTAACCTTTGAAATGGCAACAGCCTCTTTTTCAAGAGTAAGCCTTATTGTATGAACACCTTTTTTAAGGTAGAACTGATACGGCTCGTCATACAAACCCTGAACATTTATAAGCTCACGGGAAGTCCAAATCTTCTTTTCTATCTGAGTAGGACGAACATCATCGGCATTACCGTCTTTATCGGAACACTCGAAATATGCACCATCGGGAACATTTTCAGCGTTGATTTCGTCTTCCCAAATACGGGGAACGGAAATTTGGCGAGCCTCGCTGTACGGAATTTTGCCGTCAACGCTAACGGTAATTTCAATATCCTTTTCCTTGTGCGGAAGCTGATAATAATCAAGCGTAATACCGTACTTACCGTCTTCGGGGATATTGACCTTATACTCGACCCAACCGTTGTCGTCGTCAAGCACAACCGCCTTAACCTTGTCATATGTTCCGGTTTTGGATTTTTCAGCTTTTGAAAAATCGGTACCTTTTACCGAAACATAGCCATAATGCAACGGTGCATTTTCATAGTGAAGATAATAATCATAATATGAATCATTCTCTCCGCCGTTGTATGCATCAATCACTTTTTGTGTTTCGCTGTTGAGTTCGCCGTTATCGGCGTCCTTTTTTGCGGCAAAAGCGGAAAAAGGAACTGCAACACCTGTTACGGCGAGCAGCATACTCATTGCAAGACAACATAATCTTTTGCGCATTGTTCAGCCTCCTAAAAATTTATGCCGTGTTACTTATCCGTCAAAGACTGCTTGTTTACAACCTTTGACAAATATATAAGATATATGGGTGATACAGTCGATTAACAGCCCGATAACCGCACAAACAAGTGCCGAAAAGGTAAATCGGCACAGGCGTATCACATTTTATATCATAACAACTGTATATCATTTTATCACATTTGCACGAAAAATCAAGATGATTTTAGAAGATTCTTTCAAAAATTAAAATAATTTTTGTTAATTTATATATATCGACCGTCATATTTTACAACAAATTTCACAAACCGATGTAAAATTTAGTATTTTTGACGGTGCAAATTATTTTGATTTCATTCGCAACAGCGAGCCGCGTGTGATTTCACGGTCGAAAGGTATCTTTATAAGCTGCATAGGATGCGGTGCAACTGTCATTTCGACGCCCTCTTCATCTGTCATTTTATCGATCGTGAATTCAAAAGGCGGTTTTTTCGGTTCAAGGCAATCAAGAACCTGACCGACAGCAAATTTATTTTTAACCCGTGCCTCAACACAGCCGTTCGAATACCCCTCAACAACAGCCGCGACTGAATAATCGCGGATATAACCCGCATCTTTGTATGTCTGTGCATTTTCGGGAACACCGAGGTAAAAGCCGGTTGAGTATGTGCGGTGACTTATTTTGTTAAGCTCCCTCAAAACCCACTGCGGTGTTTTATAGCCGTCGGGGTCGGCAAGATATGCATCTATCGCGCCGCGATAAGCATTTGCAGTAACGGCAGTATAATAGTGCGATTTTGCCCTGCCCTCGATTTTAAAGCTCGTAACACCGCTTTTAATAAGCTGTGGTATATACTCTGCCATACAAAGGTCATTTGCATTCAATATATATGTACCTTTTTCATCATCTGTAATATCAAAATGCTGACCCTCTCTGTTTTGCTCGACAAGCGAATAGCTCCAACGGCACGGCTGTGCGCAATCGCCGCGGTTAGCATCTCGCCCTGTCATATAAGCAGACAAAAGACATCGCGCCGAAAACGAAACGCACATTGCGCCGTGTACAAACGCCTCGATATCTAGCTCTTTCGGGGTCTTTGCGCGAATTTCGGCAATTTCGTCAAGTGACAGCTCGCGTGCAACCACAATTCGCTTTGCACCGAGGCCATAAAACGCTCGTGCCGACTCGTAATTGACTATACCCGATTGTACCGAAATATGCAACTCAGCGTGCGGCGCATATTTCTTTATAAGATTTATTGTACCGAAGTCCGATGCTATGATAGCATCGACGCCTATGCTGTCGCAATACGACAAAAACTCAGGCAAGCGTGCAATTTCATCGTTACGCACAAGCGTGTTGCAGGTAACAAAAACACGCACTCCCCTTTCGTGGGCGTATTTAACACCAAGCATAAGATTGTCGTTATCAAAATTTTTTGCCGCGGTACGCATACCAAACTCGGTACCTGCAAGATACACCGCATCTGCGCCGAAATCAACCGCAGCTTTAAGGCGTTCCAAATCGCCTGCGGGACAAAGCAGCTCGGGGGTGATTATATTTTCAGCAGCCATACTAATCCTCACCCCATTTGCCCTTATAACGCAAGTCGGCAATAACCGAATTATGCTCGTCAAAGGTTTTTGTATAATAAAATTTAAAGTCGGTATCTGTTACAAAGTAAAAATATTTCCCCTTCATCGCCTTGTCGGGATTGAGAGCCGCATCAATAGCTGTACTGCCCATAGAGCAAAGCGGACCCGGGGGCAAGCCCTCGGTAACATTTGTATTATAGTTGTCGCCGTATGGATAATTTGCAGTTGGTGACGAGCCGAGAAGTCGGGGTTCCTCGCCCCAATCCTCAAGCCTGCTGTAAAACACAGCCGAAACCTTTGGCATTTCGTCATAATAACCGTTACACTCAAGCTCAATAACCGATGCCATTGCGAGTATTTCGTGGGTGGTATAGCCCATTTTCTTTGCTTTTGCATCTATATCGTCGGGCAATTTACTTTGGAAATTTTCAAGCATTTTGGTAATTGCCGCCTCTGCACCCTCTTTTGAGTTCCATTTATAAAACTCGTATTTATCGGGATACAAATAGCCCTCTAAACGATAGTGAACCGATTTTGTGGGGATATTTTTCAAAAAAGCAAAATCAAACCTACTGTTTTGAACAGCATCGTAAAAATCCGCTTCGGAACACACACCCTTTTCGGCAAGCAGCTCGGCTATACTGTCGACCGTCGCCATTTCGGGAATTTGCACAGTTACAGTCTCGCTTGTAAAGCCCTCGGTCAAGGACAATTCATTGACAAGTGTAGAGTAGCCCATATCGGTTGAAAGCTTATGTACACCTGTTTTAAAGTTTTTATAATAGTCCTTTTTGTCGGCATAGAAATTAAACAAAAACTTAAAGCTAACCGCACCTTTTTCGTGTAACTCGTCGGTAATCGAGTCAAGTGTTTCATTTTCGTCGACCGTTATGGTAATGCTTTCGGCACCGCGCAGACCCATATAGTCTATAACGGCAAAAATAGCACCGACAGCAAGTCCTGCCGATACTGCAAAAATCGCCGCCAACCATATAAAGGTACGCAATACACCCTTTCGTCTGCGTCTTTTCTTAACCTTGGGCAGTTTTTGCGCCGCTGGCTCTTCAGCCAGCATAAAGCCGTTGCCTATAACATACTCATCACTAACGGTTTCGTTATCAACCGACTCGGTTTCCGCTTGCGGCAGGTAATCATCATTTCTGATTTCTTGATCCATATATTTCACCGTTACCCTTCGTTTAATTTTGTGTGACAGAATTACTTGTCCAAGCTTCTTAATTTATCGAAATCCTTACCGCGCGTTAATGTGCGTTTAATATATTTTTCGGTAATAATGTAATCCAGCTTTCTGTCGTATCTGCCGTGCATAAGCTTATACTTTAAATCCTGCAAATAGCAAATACCCGCGGTAACACCTGTATAGCGTGCTATATACCTGTCGTAATAGCCTTTACCGTAGCCAAGGCGATACCCGAATCTGTCAATCATCATTGCGGGAACAAGCATTAGCGAATTTGTAAAATCCTCTGCAAGCGGCATATCGGCATCAGGCTCTAAAACAGAGAAGGTACCCGAATGAAGCTGCGAAATATCGGTAATGTAGTGAAAGGTCATATTTCGTGTCTCGGGAATACAGCGCGGCACTGCGACACGCTTGCCGTCAGCCAAGGCGGCATTTATAATGTTGCGTGTATCAACCTCGATGGGTGTTGATACATATATATACAGAGTACTGCATTTTTTGTATTCGCGCATACGCATAACATTGGCAAGTATGCCGCTGTCAAGCTTTTGCTTTTCCTCGGGCGACATTTCACGGCGGCGTGCCTTTGTCTCTTCACGCAATGCCCCTTTATATTCTCTTAAATCTATTGAACGCATTGCATCGCTGCCCTCAACTTTTCGACAAATTCCGCACCTTTCAGCTGTTCGGCAATCATAAAACCGAATTCAAGTGCAACACCTGCACCGCGCGCGGTAATGAAATTGCCGCTTTTTACAACAGGTTCACTTGCAACCGTCGCGCCGATAAGCTGAGCCTCATAACCGGGATAACAGGTTGCCCTTTCCCCTTTCAACAAGCCCATATCACCTATAACCGACGGTGCGGCGCAAATAGCACAAACAAGACCGCCTTTTCCGGCAACGGCAGAGACTGTATCGCAAACCTCGCGGCTTGCGGCAAGGTTGGTTGTACCCGGCAAGCCACCCGGAAGAATTACACCCGTGCAGTCATTAAGTGAAATTTTATCAACAGTAATATCACACAAAACAGCGACACCGTGCGAGCCTTTGACAGTCGCCGAGCCGACGCCTACTGTTAAAATGTCAATATCGCATCTGCGTAATATATCAAGCGGTGCAAGTGCCTCGACTTCTTCAAAGCCGTCGGCTAAAAACAAATAAAACAATATTGTTACTCCTTTCCCAATATATCGGAAACAATGGCATATATTTCGTCTGAAATGCTTTCGATTGTTCTAAGCTTATCCCCCGTTGTGCAATTAACGGTTGTCCATCCGTACCTTTCGGCTGCAAACAACGCCGCCTCGCGACAACGCTTTTGGTACTCTCTGCTTTGCTCGTGAATATCGCGGTTGGACTCGTCGCCGCCGTAGCGATTGTTCAAAAGCATATCCGAAACCGTTTGCGGCATATTCAAAAACAGAACAGCATCAGGTGTGGGTATACCCATTTTTTTATACTCGAAATCGTTAAGCCAATCGCAAAAATCGACCCATTTTTCACGCGGCAGTTTGGAGCATTGGTGAATTATGTTTGAAGTAACATATCTGCCGCAAAGTATTACACCGCCGTCGTTATATATGTCGCCCCACTGCTGTTTGTAAGAGGCGTACCTGTCAACCGCATAAAACGACGATGCCGCAAACGCATTTACGCTGTCGGGTGATGAACCGAAGCTACCATTCAAATACATTTTAACGGGCATACAGGCATCTGACCCATAGTTCGGCAAAGAAACCTTTTCGCAAAGTATTCCAGTCGCCTGCAAGCGTTCGTAAAGCTTGTCAAGCTGTGTACTTTTGCCCGAGCCGTCAAGTCCCTCAATAACAATAAGCTTACCCATTTTGCACCTCATTACGCAAAACGGCATATTTTTCGCGCATTTCTGCGGCTTTTCCACAGCTCATTTTACCCTCGGTACACTTACCCGTAACGCAAGACGGACCTGCACCGTTGAAAATACTTGGTGCAAGACTGAAAACCAAACGATACATCTGCTCGGCAAGGTCGCGAATTTCCCACTGCGCACGGTTGCAAAGTCTGTGACGGAAAAAGTTGTAAAGACTGCGTGCATTCATAGTGACCACCATTTTTGTATCGCAAGCATTGGGCAAAACAAAGCGTGCATCCTCATTTGCCGCTTTTTCGGCGGTTTTAGCCGCTGTCTTTTCATCAATACCCTCTGCTACAAGGCGACGGGTATGGTGTTCGCACAAGATGTTTTTCAACTCGTCATAATATCTGCGGTCAGTCTCCATTGCCTCCTCAAAAACCTCTTTAGCCTCGGGAATATCGGCAATTTCCGGCGGAACAATATACTGAAAGCTGTCAAGCGAAACATAGCGCTGACTTTGCACGGAATACGATGCAATTCTGTGTCTTGTAATCTGTGCCAAAAGCGCACGCGAAACACCCTCTATACCGAAAGTAAAAGAAACATGCTCAAGCGGACTTTCGTGACCCATATCCGCAAGCATTTTTACAAATTTCTGCGCATTTTCATCTGTCAATCCTTTACCGATATCAACAACGCCGACCTTAGAATAGCATAGCTTTGCCGCCGCGGCGACAACCTTTTCGGGCTCGGGCGTGTGTGTAATAAGCGTTACCAAAGCCATAAATGACCCACCTTTACAAATTATATGTATATCTATTATTAAACATTATATCAAAAAATTAAGTATATATCAACAAAACTTGCAAAATATGACGAAATATTTTTTATTTTGCAAAAAGGCTTTCATATTTCGTCGATATATGTTAAAATGAATATGAAAATATTTTGTGGAGGGACATTCTATGTCAGAGAATAAGCATTCACCTTTCGGCGACCTTGCCATAATTCCCCTTAAAGGCTGTGAGGAATTGGCGGCAAAGGTTGACTACTATCTGTTGCAGTGGCGCGGTATGCCCGACGAACACACCTATATTGTTAAAGCCGATTGTCCGCGTTTCGGCACGGGCGAGGCTAAAGCCGTTCTTAACCACACGGCACGCGGTCTTGATGTTTACATTGTTGTTGACTGCTTTAACTACGGTGTAAAGTACAAAATGTACGGTCAGGAAGTACCGATGAGCCCCGATGACCATTACCAAGACCTTAAGCGCGTTATCGGCGCACTTGCGGGTAAAGCCCGTCGTATAACCG
>CAZIEH010000015.1:0-17668 GCA_964538695.1 uncultured Eubacterium sp.
TTACCAAATTCAGTACAGCACTTCAAAGAAATTCAGCGGTGCAAAGACTGTAACGGTTTCCAAAAACAAGACCACAAGCAAAACTATTTCCAAGCTCAAGGGTAAGAAAACATATTATGTACGCGTTCGCACCTACAAGACTGTGGGCAAGACCAAGTACTATTCCGATTGGAGCAGTGCTGTTTCGAAAAAAACCAAGAAATAAAACTATTTTGAATGACTGTCCGTATTATGCACGGACAGTCATTTTGCCGCGTTAAGACCGAATTGTGAAAGGATGCAGTGTGAATGAGAATTGATACACAACAAATGTGTAACGGCCCGATACTTAAAAATGTTATACTTTATTCATTGCCGATAATACTGACGGGCATTTTGCAGCTGTTGTTCAATGCCGCAGACCTTGCGGTTGTCGGTTGGTTTTGCGACAGCGATTATGTTGCGGCTGTCGGCGCAACCTCTGCACTCACAAATCTTATAATAAATCTTTTTGTTGGGCTTTCGGTTGGTGCGGGTGTTACTGTCGCGCAGGGCTTGGGCGCACGTAATGCCGAGTCAACTTCGCGCGCTGTGCATACCTCGGTCGCGGTTGCCGTAATCAGCGGTATTGTAACCACCGTTGTCGGTGTTTCTTTTTCGGAATATTTCTTGCAGCTTATGGGTACGCCCGATGGCAAGCTGTTAAGGCTTTCCTCACTTTATATGCGCGTGTTTTTTGCAGGTAATCTTTTCAGTATGCTGTACAATTTCGGCGCATCTGTTTTGCGTGCGGCAGGTGACTCTAAAACACCGCTTGTTTCAATTACAATCGCAGGTGTATTGAATGTTGTGCTAAATATAATATTTGTTGCGTGCTTCAATATGAATGTTGCAGGCGTTGCGCTTGCAACAATAATATCGCAGGCTTTATCTGCGGTGCTTGTGCTGCGTACTCTTGCCGCAAGAAATGACAGCTGCAAGCTAATGCTTTCAAAAATTAAAATTCACGGGGATATGCTTGCCAAAATTATACGCATAGGTGTACCGTCGGGTATACAAGGCTCGCTGTTTTCAATATCGAATGTTCTTATACAGTCGTCTATAAATTCATTTGGCGCACTTCATATGTCGGGTAGCGCCGCCGCGTCGAGTATCGAGGGCTTTTGTTATATAACTATGAACGCATTTCACCAAACCGCACTTAATTTCTGCGGTCAGAACTTCGGTGCGAAAAATCTTAAACGCGTGCGCCGCATTACATATGTTTGCCTTGCCGCGGTTGCGGTTGTCGGCATTGTAGTGGCACAGCTTTTCTACATTTTCGGCGAACAGCTGCTTGCAATTTACATTAAAGACTCGCCCGAGGCAATCGCGTATGGTATGGAGCGTTTAA
The DNA here is from genome assembly GCA_964538695.1 of uncultured Eubacterium sp. GTDB lineage: Bacteria > Bacillota > Clostridia > Oscillospirales > Acutalibacteraceae > UMGS1532. The sequence goes on from CAZIEH010000015.1 coordinate 1,373, forward strand.
AATACATATTGGTGCCGTATTTCATTTGCGGTATGATGGAGGTTGCAACCGGCTCGTTACGCGGTATAGGCTGTTCGCTTATACCAATGCTTATCACCATAGGCGGTGTTTGCGTTTTCAGAGTTGTTTGGATATATACGGTTTTTGCGTTGCCGCAGTTCCACACATTTGCAGTGCTTTTTGTTTCATATCCGATTTCGTGGATTATAACTCTTGCCGCACTGCTTATATCGTTCGCGGTTGTTATGCGAAAGCAATGTAAAAGCACGCCGCAGGTTTCTGTTTAAAGGGATGAAGTTTTTTTATGAATAAGGATTTAACCGTCGGTAAAACATCAACCGTGCTGTGGAAATTTTGCTTACCGCTGTTCGGCAGTATTATTTTTCAACAGCTTTATAACCTTGCAGACAGTTTTGTCGCAGGTAAATTTATAGGCGAAAATGCGCTTGCCGCAGTAGGCAACAGCTATGAAATTACGCTCATTTTCATTGCGTTCGCCTTTGGCTGTAACATAGGCTGTTCTGTAATCGTTTCACAGCTTTTCGGCAGTAAGCGTTACGGCGATTTGAAAACCGCGGTTTATACAACGCTTATTGGGGGCGGCGTGCTGTGTGCCGTGTTAATGCTCGGCGGTATGCTGCTTGCGGGGGACTTGCTGAAGCTTATCAATACGCCAAGAGCTATTATGGCGGACTCAAAGCTTTATCTTGATATTTATATCTGGGGCTTGCCGTTTGTTTTTTACTACAACATCGCTACGGGTGTGTTTTCGGCACTCGGCGACTCAAAAACACCGTTTATATTTCTTGCCTGTTCGTCTGTTTCAAATATAGGTATGGATATTCTTTTTGTAACCGCTTTTAAAATGGGCGTTTCGGGTGTTGCCTGGGCAACCTTTATTTGTCAGGGTATTAGCTGTGTTTTGGCGGTTGCGGTTGTATTTCGTCGGTTTGAAAAAATTAAAACCGACCAACTGTCACACGCTTTTTCGTGGCACATTTTCAAAAAAATTGCCACAGTTGCCGTACCTAGTATTTTGCAACAAAGCTTTATTTCAATAGGCAACATAATAATTCAGGGTGTTATCAACGCCTTCGGTGCATCTACTATTGCGGGCTACTCTGCGGCAGTCAAGCTTAACAACCTTGCAATAACATCATTTACAACCATAGGCAACGGTATTTCGAATTTCACTGCACAGAACCTTGGGGCGGGCAAGCTTGCAAGAATTAAAGAATGTTTTAAAGCAGGCGTAAAGCTTGTATGGGTCATAAGTATTTCCATAGTGCTTATCTATCTTGTTGCGACTAAGCAGATTGTGCATATATTCTTAAATTCACCTACCGGTACGGCTATCGATGTCGGCGCCGAGTTCTTGCGCATAGTTTCGCCGTTCTACTTCTTTATTTCGGTAAAGCTTGTAGCCGACGGTATTTTGCGCGGTGCGGGAAAAATGACACCCTTTATGGTGGCAACCTTTACCGACTTGGCTATGCGCGTAATTCTTGCAATTGTACTTTCGGGCATTTTCGGCTCGACAGGTATTTGGATTGCGTGGCCCATTGGTTGGACACTTACAACATTTATGTCTGTTTTCTTTTACACAAGGGGAGAGTGGTGCAAAACCCCGTTAAATGCGAAAACTAAATATTGAAGCGGTGACTTCCTTTGCATAATCACCGAAATTTATACGGCACGCCGATTGGATTGCAATAATCCTTTCGGCGTGCTTTTTTGCGTTATTTTAAAGGTAACACGATACTTTTTTAAAATAAAACAAATGTTCTGTGAGAAATGTCGAAAAATCGCCTTAAATTTTGTAATATTCGCTATTGATTTTTTAATCGGTATGATATATAATATTTTCATATCGTGGGGGAAAGTGGTGCAAAATTCCCTAAAAGTGTCATAAAGTGGTTATGAAGGTGGTGAGTTAGGTGTTTACCGGAGAGTTCGATCATAATGTCGATAAAAAGGGCAGAGTTTGTATTCCTGTTAAATTTCGCGAAGATTTGGGCGAAAAGTTTATGATATGCAAGGGGCTTGACGGCAACGCCTGCTTATACATATATCCAATGAGCGAGTGGCAAAAGCTTGACGAAAAAATACAAAGTATGCCTGTTATGAAGTCGCGACAGTTACAGCGCTTTATCTATCCGGGTGCAAGCGAAGTAGAGTGCGACTCGCAAGGTCGTATATTGATACCCCTTAAACTGCGTGAGTATGCAGGTATAGAAAGTGCGGTGACGGTAGTAGGCGTTTCGCATAGGGCAGAGGTTTGGAATACCGAAAGCTGGAGAAGTGTTGCCGCTGAGTGTACACCGCAGAATATTGTAACATCGCTTGAGGAGCTTGATTTTTAAGCTGTATGGATAATGTAAACGAGTTTAAGCATCTTTCGGTGCTTCTTGACGAAACAATAGAAACGCTTGCCGTAAAGAAAGACGGTATATATGTCGACGGAACGGCAGGCGGTGCAGGACATTCAAGGGCGATTGCCGCAAGGCTTAACAGCGGCAAGCTGTACGCCTTTGACCAAGACCCCGATGCCGTTGAGGTTGCGACCGAAAGGCTGAAAGGAATGAATGCCGAGGTTATTCATTCGAATTTCAGCGAAATGAAGGATAGGCTGTCGGCTCGCGGAATTACCGAGGTTGACGGAATTTTGCTTGATTTAGGTGTATCGTCTTGGCAGCTTGATAACGCCGAGCGCGGCTTTTCGTTTCACAACGATGCACCGCTTGATATGCGTATGTCACAGCACGGCACAACCGCCGCAGACCTTGTTAATACATTGACAGCACAAGAGCTTGCAAAAATTTTTACCGACTACGGTGAAGAAAAATTCGCCTATAAAATAGCAAAGAATATCGAAAAGCACCGCGCATTGCAACCGATAACGACCACAATGCAATTAAGCGATATTATTTCACAAAGCGTTCCCGCGGCGGCAAAGCGAAACGGTCACCCTGCACGCAAGTGCTTTCAGGCGTTGCGTATTGCGGTAAACGGCGAGCTTGATTTACTACCGAAAGCTCTTGAAGATTGCTTTGACTTGTTAAGTGTCGGCGGCGTATTGGCTGTAATAACCTTTCATTCGCTTGAGGACAGAATTGCAAAGCAGACTTTTCAAAAGCTATGTGTCGGTTGCACCTGTCCGTCCGATTTTCCTGTATGTGTGTGCGGCAAAAAGCCGCGCGGACAGCTTGTCAACAAAAAACCTATTATCGCAGGCGAGGCAGAGCTTGCGGTTAATCAAAGAAGTCGCAGTGCAAAGCTGCGCGGCATAACAAAAATAAGGAGAGATTATTTCGATGAATAATATGAAATACTGTAACGACAGCCTTGCACACGATTATGATATGTTTATGCCGAAGCCTAAATATAAAGATGAAGAAAAGATACTTACTATGCCGAAACCCTCGGCAAAGACACAGCAGAAAGCAAAAGCAAGTCTTTTTTCACGCGCATTGCCAATTGTCGCAACGGTTTTCATAGTCGGTGCGGTTTTCGGTAACCTATTCATTCGCGCCGAAATATCAAAGGTAGGTAATGAAATAAGCGCCGCCGAAACCTTGGGTCAACAGCTTAAAAGCGAGGAAACTCGCCTGAATGTAGAGCTTGAGAAGAAAACCTCGGTCGGCAATCTTGAAAAGCAGGCGGAAAAGCTCGGTATGCAAAAGCAAGAACGCGTACAAATGAATTACATTTTTGCCGATTCAGTAAATACAGATACAGACATTGCCGAGAGGTAATATACACACTGTAAACCGAATATAAATCTATTGGATTTAACGAGAGTTATTGTTTTTTGACTCTCGTTTTCGGGCATTAAAAGAAAGAAAAACGCGAAAGGATACGATACATTATGTCAAAAAAGCCGACAAAGCTTATGTGGACACGAATGATAGCGATAGTGTTGCTGATAACGCTTACAATGTTTTGCGTTACCGGTGTGCGGCTTGCGGATATAATGATTGTAAACGGCGATTTTTATAAGGAAAAAGCGGCAGAGCAACAGCTTTACGATACCGAAACCACGGCGTTGCGCGGCGATATTTACGACTGCAATATGAATTTGCTTGCGACAAGTGCGACCGTGTGGAATGTCTATGTTACGCCGAATGATTTTAAAAAAGCGTACAAAACCGACGAAGAGGCGGCATCTGCAAAGCTGAAAATAGCAAGCGGTCTTTCAGAGCTTTTAGAACTGAAGCTTGAAACCGTTACCGAACAGCTTAATCAAAAATCAAGCTATGTTATAGTTAAAAGAAATATAGAAAAAACACTTGCCGATAAGGTTCGTGAATTTATTAAAGACGGCAAATTCGGCGAGGTTATAGGTCTTGACGAGTCAAGTAAGCGTTACTACCCCAACGATTCGCTTGCCTCTACCGTGCTTGGCTTTGTCGGGTCTGATAATCAAGGTCTTTACGGTGTTGAGTATACTTATGACAGAAATTTAACGGGAACCCCGGGCAGAGTTGTCGCGTCGAAAAACGCGCAAGGCTCTGATATGAAATTCAGCTATGAATATGTCGAGGAGGCACAAAAGGGCGATACCTTGGTGCTTACAATCGATTCGTATATACAAGAGGTTGCCGAAAAATATCTTGACGAGGCGGTTGTTGAAAACAAGGTCGCAAACCGCGGCACCTGCGTTGTAATGAATGTAAACACGGGCGCGGTGCTTGCAATGGCGGTTTCGGGCGACTTTAACCCCAATGACCCGTTTACACTTTCTAAGGAATACACATCACAGCTTAAAGGCTTGACGGGTAAAAAGAAAGAGAAAAAGACTGCGGAGCTGCAAAACAAAATGTGGCGTAACAAGGCGGTTTCGGATACATACGAGCCCGGCTCGGTATTTAAAATAATTACCTGTGCCGCCGCGCTGGAGGAGGGGCTTACAACCCCAAATACCTCGTACCATTGCACGGGTCAAATAACTGTTTCAAGCCGAAAATACAATTGCCATCTTACCACAGGTCACGGCACACAAACACTTAATCAGGCAATGCAAAATTCCTGTAACCCTGTGTTTATAAGTCTTGGTCAAATGCTTGGCGTTAAAAACTTTTTAAAGTATTTTCGTTCATTTGGACTTGCCGAAAAAACAGGTATAGATTTGCCCGGCGAGGCAGAGTCGACTTATCATACAGAGAACACTATGGGCGCCGTAGAGCTTGCATCAGAGGCGTTCGGTCAGACCTTTAATATTACCCCAATTCAGCTTATAACCGCCGCAAGTGCATCGGTAAACGGCGGCTATCTTGTACAGCCACACATCGTTTCGGAAATTCGCGATGCAGACGGTAAAAGCGTTACAACTACCGCAAGTGTACAAAAGCGACAGGTAATTTCGAAAGAAACATCAAAAACCATTGCAAAAATGCTTTATGATGTTGTTGAAGAGGGGGGCGGCAAAAACGCATATGTCGCAGGCTACAAAATCGGCGGTAAAACGGGTACATCACAAAAGGTTGCAGAAAATCTAACACAAAAAACCGAAAATTTATATGTCGGTTCTTTCTTGGGCGTCGCACCTGCAGATAATCCCGAAATTGCAATATTGTTTATGCTTGACGAGCCTATGGGCGACAATTATTACGGCGGTACTATATCGGCACCGTCAGGCGGTAAAATCCTGTCGGAAATACTGCCGTATTTGGGCTACGAACCGCATTATACCGAAAAAGAGCTTGAAACAATGGCTAAAAATGTTACAGATGTAACGGGCAAGAAGACGACTTCTGCCGAAAGCACACTCAGAAATGACGGCTTTAAGGTTAAGGTTGTCGGCGACGGTGATAAGGTGACATCGCAAATGCCCGAGGGCGGCTCTAAAATATTCGACGGCGGTGTTGTAATACTGTATACCGATAAAACCGCAAAAGCAACCTCGGCGGAAATGCCCGACCTTTGCGGCAAAACCGTTTCACAGGTAAACGAGGCGGCGACGAATGCAGGCTTTAATGTTTCGTTCGAGGGTTCATCGCTTGAAAACAGCGGTATTGTTTCGTACCGACAAAGCATTGAAAAGGGTACGAAAACAAAGCTTGGTACAACTGTAACCGTATACTTCCGCGATAACAGTACGGTAGATTTTTAGCAACGAAAGAGGAGGCTTATAATGAAATTATCGGATTTTTTAACCGATTTGTGCGGTCTTGACGATGTCGAGGTATCCGGCGTTACATATAATCCGCGTTTGGTACAAAAAAATACGTTGTTTGTATGTGTTGCAGGGCCTACGGCGGACGGTCACGACAGTGCCGCCGAGGCGGCAAATGCGGGCGCATGTGCTGTTGTTGCCGAACGCGATTTGGGACTTAGTAATCAAATAATCGTCAAGGACACACATCTTTTCTATTTCAAAGCCTGCTCAAAATGGTTTGGTGACCCGTTGAAAAGCTTAAAGCTTATAGGCATAACGGGTACTAACGGTAAAACCTCGGTTTCATATATGATAAAGTCGATTTTCACCGCCGCAGGTCACAAGTGCGGTCTTATCGGCACAATTCAGCATATGGTGGGCGATGAGTGTATACCCTCGCAAAACACCACACCGGGTGCGTACGAGCTAAATGAGCTTTTTGCCCGTATGCGTGACTCGGGCTGTGACACGGTTATTATGGAAATATCCTCACACGCGCTTGACCAGCGCAGAATATGCGGCGTTACTTTCGATGCGGCTGTGTTCACCAACTTAACGCAAGACCATTTGGATTATCACAAAACTATGGAAAACTATCTTGCGGCAAAGAAAAAGCTTTTTGAAATGACAGAAATCGCCATAGTAAATATTGACGATGCCGCGTCGGAAAAGCTTATGCAGGATTTAACCTGTAAAAAGGCAACTTATTCGGCGTTGCTTGACAGCAGTACATATTCGGCAAAGGGCATTTCATACCGTGCCGACGGTGTTGATTTTGATTTTGTCGGCTATGGCGTTATTGGTAGAATCAGACTTAAAACAGGGGGCAGATTTTCTGTCTACAATGCTCTTGCCGCTGTCTCCTGCGCAGTGTCACTCGGTATTCCCGCGCATGTTGCGGCTAAAGCCGTGTCGGATATGCCTGTGGTAAAGGGTAGGGCAGAGGCTGTTGAAACAGGCAGAGATTTTCATATTATAATTGACTATGCGCATACACCCGACGGACTTGAAAACATTATTTCCACATTTCGTGAGGTAAAGCATAACAGAATAATAACGCTTTTCGGTTGCGGCGGTGACCGCGACAAGGGCAAAAGACCGAAAATGGGCAGAATTGCCGCACAGCTTTCGGATTTTGTTATAGTAACCTCTGATAATCCGCGAACCGAAAATCCCACCGCGATAATTAAGGATATTGTCGGTGGAATGGCGGATACAAAAACACCGTATATTGTCGTTGAAAACCGTGTTGAGGCAATAAAATATGCGGTTACTCACGCGCAAAAGGGCGATATCGTAATTCTTGCGGGTAAAGGACACGAAACATACCAGATTTTAAACACAGGCAAAATACACCTTGACGAGCGCGAGGTCGTAAAAGCCGCTTTGGAGGAATTGAAATGATTGCATTTATATCTGCGGCAGTCTTGGGCTTTGCAATAACTGCATTGCTCGGATATATAGTAATACCGTTTTTGCATAAGCTTAAATTCGGTCAAACTATTTTGGATATAGGCCCGAAATGGCATAAGTCTAAAAACGGAACACCGACTATGGGCGGTATTATGATGGCTGTCGGCTTTGTAGTGTCTTTTGCCGTAAGTGTCGGTATTTCCTGCGTTGGTGATAATTCTCTTTTTGCCAATTCACAGCAGGCGGCACTTGCCTTTGCGGCGGTCGGACTTGCAATAGGTATGGGACTTATCGGCTTTTTGGATGACTATATAAAGGTTGTTAAAAAGCGCAATTTGGGTCTTACGGCAAAGCAAAAAACAGCATTTCAAATATTTATCAGTGCAGGCTACCTTGCGTGCATTGCCCTTGCTGGCGTTAATACAACTTGGTTGCCGTTTGTAGGCGATATTCCTGTTACAACGGGCTTTGGTCTTGTATTCTGGCCGATTGCGCTGATGTTTATTTACGGCTTTACCAATGCTGTTAATCTTACCGACGGTATTGACGGCTTGGCATCAAGCGTAACACTTGTTGTTTGCTGTGGCTTTATGATGGCGGCGGCATTTTCGGGCAACACGGGCTGTAATATTCTTTCTTGCACAGGCGCAGGCGTTTGCCTTGGCTTTCTTGTTTGGAATTCTCACCCTGCAAAGGTGTTTATGGGTGACACGGGTTCAATGTTCCTCGGCGGTCTTACTGTCGGTATAGCTTTTACACTCGGCAGACCGATATTGCTTATTGCCGCGGGTATTGTATATCTTGTCGAGGCATTCTCGGTTATGTTGCAGGTGGCATATTACAAAAAAACAAAAAAGCGTCTTTTCAGAATGGCACCTATACATCATCATTTTGAAATGGGCGGATACAGCGAGGAAAAAATTGTGTTGCTGTTTTCGGCAGTCACTGCGGTCGGCTGTGTAATAGCACTGTTGCCGTATATTATTTGATTTTAAGTATGAAAGGGGCATTTCGATGCAGGTAAGCGAAAATAAACCGCGCAAAAGCGGATGGTTTTTAAAAAGCGGCAGTATGGACATTACCTTTTTGTTTTTCGTGCTTATACTGCTCGGTATCGGTTTGGTTATGCTCTTTTCGGCATCTTATGCCTATGCCGAAACCAAATTCGGCGACAGCTATAAATTTATAATTCGTCAGGCGGCTTTTGCGGCGGTCGGTGTCGGCTTAATGCTAATTATTTCACGAATTGATTACCATAAATATATGAATGTTTCGTGGCTTGTTTACGGCGTTGCGGTGGTTCTGCTTGTGCTTGTCTACCTTTTACCGTCGGTTGAGGGGTACCACAGGTGGATTATAATAGGCCCCATTAACTTTCAGCCGTCCGAGGTTGCGAAATTTGCCGTAATTTTAATTTTTTCGCATATGATTTCGATAAATTATGCCGCTATGAAAAGTGCAAAATTCAGTTTGTTCTTTCTTGGGGCATTGCTTGCGATAGTTTGCGGACTTGTTGTGTTTGAAACGCACCTTTCGGCAACTATCTTGATATTTTCTATCGGTGTTATTCTTATGATTGTCGGCGGCTTGCCTAAGCGCTTTATCATTATTGGCGCAGTTTTGGCGGTTGGCGCGTTGGCACTTGCCATAGGGACGGGTATAGTCGGCTATTGGTCTGACAGATTGACCTATTGGTTAGACCCGTGGTCAGATGCAACAGGTCTCGGATATCAGGTTATACAGTCGCTTATGTCAATAGGCTCGGGCGGCTTGCTTGGGCGCGGCATAGGTCAGTCTATGCAAAAATACCTGTGGGTTCCCGAACCGCACAACGATTTTATTTTTGCAATCGTTTGCGAGGAGCTTGGACTGATAGGTGCAATGTTTATAGTCGTGCTTTTCTGCTTGCTTGTATGGCGCGGCTTTACCATAGCGAAAAATGCAGAGGATAAATTCGGCTCGTTGCTTGCAATAGGTCTTGTTTGTCAGGTAGGCTTGCAGGCAATGCTAAATATACTAGTTGTAACCAACACAATACCGAACACGGGTATCAGTCTGCCGTTTTTCAGTTACGGCGGTACTTCACTTATAATACTTTTATGTGAAATGGGCGTGGTGCTTTCTGTATCGCGCTTCAGCACTATGACAAAACGATAGGGGATAAGGTTATGCACATTTTATTTGCAGGCGGAGGTACGGCAGGTCATATCAATCCTGCATTGGCTGTTGCCGCGTATGTTAAAGAAAAGGACGAAAGTGCTAAAATAAGCTATATTGGTACCGCAAATAAGTTAGAGGCAACACTAGTTCCGCAAGCTGGATACGATTTTTATACGATAGATGTTGCAGGCTTTCAGCGCAAGCTGTCGCTTAAAAACATTTTGCGCAATGTTGTTGCCGCCGAAAAAGCAGTTACCTCATCTATAAAGGCGCGCAAGCTTTTGAAAAATTTAAAGCCGGATATTGTTGTAGGCACGGGCGGATATGTAAGCGGTCCTGTCCTGCGTGAGGCGGCAAAACTCGGTATTAAAACCGCTATACACGAGCAAAACGCATACCCTGGTGTAACCACAAAAATGCTCAGCGGCATTGTGGATGCGGTTATGCTTGCAATGCCCGAGGCACAAAAGCATTTAAAAAGTAAAACTGAGCCTGTCGTTACAGGTAACCCCGTAAGACTTGATTTTTTGAATATAGATAAAGCGGCGGCAAGAAAAAAACTGCGCCTTGCCGATGAAAAGGTTATTCTTTCGTTCGGCGGCAGTCTCGGCGCGGCGCCTGTTAATGTCGCGGTTTCTGGTATGATAAAAAAGCTGCACGGTAAAAAAGACCTTGTTTTCATTCACGCCACAGGTAAGGGCGGTTATGATGAAACTGTCGCTGATTTACGCTCGTCGGGGATAGATACCGACAGCTATAATGTAAGAATTATGCCGTATATAAATGATATGGCTGATTATATGGCGGCGGCTGATATAGTTATCGGCAGGGCAGGTGCTATAACCCTAACCGAAATTGAGGCGGCAGGGCGCGCATCAGTGCTTATTCCCTCGCCGTATGTTGCAGAAAATCATCAGTTCCATAACGCTATGACACTTAAGAGCAAAAATGCCGCCGAGGTTATAGAGCAAAAGGATTTAACCCCCGACAATCTTTTAAGTGCCGTAAACGATATGCTTGCATCGCCAGACAAAACCGAAATAATGGGCGAAAATGCAAAAAAAGCGGCAATTTTAGATGCAAACGAGCGCATTTACAATTGTATTATGAATATTTAGTTTAACACTTCTTGGGTGTTCGGCATAATATAAACTGAATTTAGTTTTTAAGGATGTGCCGAATATGTCAGAGCTAATTATAAACGGCGGTATACGCCTTAACGGCAAAGCTACCGTACACGGGGCAAAAAACAGCGCGTTGCCTATACTTGCCGCAACGCTTGCGGTAGACGGTGTAAGCGTAATACATAATTGCCCCGATTTATCGGATGTCAGGGCATCACTGAAAATTTTAAGCAGTCTCGGCTGTAAATGTTCGCGAAACGGCAGTACCGTTACCGTCGATGCGCAAAATATATGCGGGTGCGAAATTTCCGAGTCGCTTATGCGCGAAATGCGCTCGTCTATAATTTTTCTCGGTGCGGTTGCATCGCGCTCGGGTATGGCGAAATTAACTGCCCCGGGCGGCTGTGAAATCGGACCGCGACCCATTGATTTGCACCTTTCGGCTATGCGCGAGCTTGGTGCTGAAATCGATATATCCGACGGGTGCATAAATTGCGATTGTAATCGGCTGAAAGGCTCAAAAATAGTTTTACCTATACCAAGCGTCGGCGCGACCGAAAATATTATGATAGCCGCCGCGACAGCAGTCGGTACAACACAGGTAGTAAACGCCGCAAAAGAACCCGAAATTCGCGACCTTGCCGATTTTTTGAATGCCGCAGGTGCTGATATTTCGGGCGCAGGCGAGGGTGACATTATAATAAACGGCGTAAAATGCTTACATTCAGCCGAGCATACCGTTATTCCCGACAGAATTTTGACGGCGACTTATATGTCGGCTGTTGCGATAACAGGCGGCGATGCACTTGTTTGCGATATCAGGCGCGAGCATATCGAGGCTATTTGCGCCGAATATAAAAAGCTTGGGTGCAGGTTGCGCTTTTCGGGCAATGATTTGCGAATAACCGCGCCTAACAGGCTTTCACGCCTAAAAACCGTCAGAACGCACTACTACCCGGGATTTCCGACAGATGCGGGACCTATGCTTGCGGCGACAACAACCGTGGCACGCGGCACAAGTGTTTTTGTGGAAAATGTTTTCGAAAACCGCTTTAAATTTGCCGACGAGCTTAACCGCCTCGGTGCGGATATTAAGGTAGAGGGCAGAACGGCGGTTGTTGACGGTGTTGAACAGCTTTACGGTGCGCGTGTCAAGTGTACCGATTTGCGCGGTGGTGCGGCACTTATGGTTGCCGCCTTTGCCGCAAAGGGCGAAACTGTTATAGATGATATTTACCATATAGAGCGCGGCTATGAAAATGCCGAGCAAGGCTTTGCATCTCTCGGTGCGGATATTAAAAGACGGTAGGGTGAAAAATGGGTATTAAGGAATATGAAAAACCGAAAAGAAAATCACGCCGGAAGGTAAGAAAAAGCTTTATTGCCGTTTTGCTTGTTTTTATAATAAGCATTTTTGCAATACTGTGTATGACGGTGCTGTTCCCGATTGCGAATGTTACTGTAAAGTACGACGGAACCCACTATACCGTTAAAGAAATAAACAAGGTCTGCGGCATTAAAACGGGCGAAAATCTTATAATGCTTTCGGGTGACAAAATTGCCGCAACAGTTGAAAAGGAAATGCCGTATATCGGCGAATTGACTGTAAAAAAACAGTTTCCCGACACGGTTGTGGTAACTGCAAAGGAAACGGCGGCGTATTACTGCATACCGAACGGCAAGAAATACTGTATCTTAGACAACGATTTCAAGGTGCTTGAAAAAAGTGCAGATTATTCCGAAAAGCTTGTCTGTGTCGACGGGCTGAAGCTGAGTCGCGCACAAACGGGCGAGTGTGCAGAAAGTGACGACAGAAATTTAAAACAGCTTGAAAAAATTTGCAACGGTCTTGAAAAGCACGGCATTTCGGTACAGTATGCTGATTTTTCTGTTTCGACAGATGTTTGCCTGTATGTCGGTGGCAAGTATAAGGTAGAGCTTGGTACGATGGCGGATATTGACGAAAAGCTTAATTTTCTTTACAAAATGCTTGACGATATGAAAGAAAAGGGCAAGGAATATGACGGCAGTATAAATCTCGGATATTATTCGTCAAAGGGTGAGGGATATTTCACTCGCGGCGAGTTTGAACCGCCGTATTACACGGCAAAAAAATAAAAAAATGCGTTTTTTGTGTACCTTTTAAATAAAATGCATAAATTGCCCTTGAAATTTGTAAAAAGATATGTTATTATCTTATTGTGTAAATGTGTATTTATGAAGTTTATATAGTGAAAGGATGGTAAAAATGCCGTTTGAAATTACAAACGAAACAGAGGATATTGTTCAAATTAAAGTTATAGGTGTCGGTGGCGGCGGCGGTAACGCCGTAAACCGTATGGTTGCCGCAGGTGTAAAGGGCGTTGAGTACATAGCCGTTAATACCGATAAAGCCGCACTTATCGCATCAAAGGCTACTGCAAAGCTTCAAATCGGCGAAAAGAAAACAAAGGGCTTCGGCGCAGGCGCAAACCCCTCAAAGGGTCAAGAATCGGCTGAGGAATCACGCGAGGAAATCGCAACCGCACTTCGCGGCACAGATATGGTATTTATCACCGCAGGTATGGGCGGTGGCACAGGTACAGGTGCGGCACCCGTTGTTGCGCAAATCGCAAAAGAAATGGGTATTCTCACCGTCGGTATCGTTACAAAGCCTTTCGCTTTCGAAGGCGCAAAGAGAATGAAACAAGCCGAGCAGGGTATCGAGGCTCTCCGCCAGCATGTTGACAGCCTTATCGTTATCCCGAACGAGCGTTTGAAATGCGTTTCCGAGCAGAAAATTACACTTGCCAACGCTTTCGAGGTTGCCGATGATGTTCTCCGTCAGGGCGTTCAAAGCGTTTCCGAGCTTATCAATGCAACTGCTATGATTAACCTTGACTTTGCCGATGTTACAACAGTTATGTCCGATGCAGGCTATGCACATATGGGTGTCGGTCGCGCTTCCGGCAGGGAAAAGGCAGAGCAGGCTGCTTTGGCGGCTATCAACAGCCCCCTTATCGAGACAAAAATCGACAATGCAAACGGTGTTATCATCAGCATCACAGCATCGCCCGATATCGGTCTTGATGAGGTTGATCAGGCATCTTCGCTTATCGCAAAGACAGTTCATCCCGATGCAACTATCATTTGGGGTGTTCAGCTTGACGACAAGCTTGAGGATGAGATGTGCGTAACCGTTATCGCAACAGGTCTCGGCGATAACAACGGTTCATCCTCCGCTATATCTGATGACCTTAAAGACATTCTCGCAAAATCAAGTGAAACTGCCGATGACGGCGATTACCTTGATGTAATGGATATCTTTAAGAAGTAATTTTTTAAAAGCTTTGGGGCAGCACATTTTTGCTGTGTTGCCCCATCTTTTTTTGCAATAATGCTTGACTATTATTGTGTTTTGTGTTATTATATCTTTTGCAATCGCGGATGTAGTTCAATGGTAGAATTCCAGCCTTCCAAGCTGGTTACGTGGGTTCGATTCCCATCATCCGCTCCAAAATAAGCACTTCATTTTATGGGGTGTTTATTTTTTGTCTGTTTTTAATATCGGCAGCATTGTTTAGCAATACCAATTATTAAAATATATTCAAAAGAAAATAGGCGATACTATGCGTTATTTACAAAATTTGCACACTCATTCGACATTTTGCGACGGTGCCGATACTCCCGAGGAGATGGTGAAAGCCGCTGTTGAAATGGGCTTTTCGTCAATCGGCTTTTCTGGTCATTCATATATGCACTTTACGCGCGGTGGCTCTATGACACCTGCCGCGACCGAGGAATATAAACGCGAGGTTTACAGACTTAAAGAAAAATATAACGGCAAAATCGACATTTTTTGCGGCTTGGAATTTGAACGGCTGTCTGAGGTTGATTTAAGCGGTTACGATTTCTTAATCGGCTCGGTACACTATTTCAAAATCAATGGTGAATATGTCGGTTTCGACCGCGATGCCGCCTCTGTCGAAAATGTTATTAACACCTATTTCGGCGGCGACGGTATGCAGTATGCAAAAGCGTATTACGAGTCCTTGGCGCGCTTGCCCGAGTATGGCGATTTTGATATAATAGGTCATTTCGACCTAATTACAAAGCATTGCGAAAATACCGCTTTTTTCAACGAAAATTGCGACGAGTATTTAGAGTATGCCTTTCGTGCCGCGCAAAAGCTTTCAGGTAAAATACCGTTTTTCGAGGTAAACACGGGTGCCATAGCGCGCTGTTACCGCACAACACCGTACCCATCTGTGCCGATATTAAAAGAGCTTAAACGACTTGGCTACGGCGCGGTTATATCCTCGGACTGTCACGACCGCAACAAGCTTGATTGTGCTTTTAATGTCGCAGAACAGCTTTTAAAGAATTGCGGCTATAAAGAATATTATGTTTTAACAGAAAACGGCTTTAAGCCCGTTAATTTCGACTGATAGTGGGTGCTGTATGAACTTTCTGACAGTTATTATTCTTATTTTTTCCGCACTTGGTGCAATTGACAGAATTTTTAATAACCGTTTCGGTCTGGGAACAGAGTTTGAAAGGGGCTTTATGCTTTTCGGCACAATGGCACTTTCTATGATAGGTATGATAATTATTGCGCCGTATATAGCGACTGTGTGCAAGCCGATGTTCGACACCGTTGCCGACACACTGCATATTGATGCATCGGTTATACCCGCACTTATTTTTGCGAACGATATGGGCGGTGCATCGCTTGCCAAAGAGGCGGCATCTAACGAAGCGGTTGGCTATTTCAACGCGCTTGTTGTTGCCGCAATGATGGGCTGTACCGTTTCGTTTACTGTGCCTGTTGCGCTTGGAATGGTCGAAAAGAAAAATCATAAGGAATTGCTTATAGGTCTGCTGTGCGGAATTGTTACAATACCAATCGGCTGCTTTGTGTCGGGTCTTGTTTGTGGTATTCCTGTTTTGACATTGCTTATAAACCTTATGCCGCTTGTGCTGTTTTCGGTTTTAATTGCGCTTGGGCTGTTTAAGTTTCCAAACGCTTGTGTTAAAATTTTCAGCATCTTCGGCTATTTTATAAAGGCTTTAATAACAGTAGGCTTGTTCCTCGGCATATTTAACTTCTTGTGCGGTAAGCAGGTTATAACTGGTATAGATACTATCGAGGAGGGTGCAAGAATTTGCCTTAATTCCTGCATTGTTATGACAGGCACATTTCCGCTGATGTATGTTATTTCAAAATTGCTTTCAAAGCCGTTGCGCGCTTTGGGCAAGGCTATCGGTATAAAAAATTCGTCGGCGCTGGGATTTGTTTCGACATTAGCAACAAGTGTAACTACTTTCGAGCTTATGCGCCATATGGACAAAAAGGGAATAGTTTTAAATTCTGCATTTGCAGTGTCCGCGGCGTTTACCTTTGCAGGTCACCTTGCGTTTACAATGGCATTTAACGCGCAAATGGTTTTGCCTGTAATTGTC
>CAZIEH010000016.1:0-17364 GCA_964538695.1 uncultured Eubacterium sp.
CTATAATATATATAATACTTTATTTTACCGCAGAAAGGATTTTTCAATTATGCCCAAGGTGCGATTAAACGAAAATGCCGAGCTTGTTGAGCGCATTAAAGAGGGACTGCGCCGCAACGACAACTACTGTCCCTGCCGTTTAGAGCGCAAGCCAGAGTATAAGTGCATTTGCGACGAGTTTAAAGCGCAGATTGCAGACCCAGATTTTGAGGGTTACTGCCACTGTATGCTGTACTATAAAGAGAAATAATTACCAAAGGATTGATAAATTTGAGTACTTTATTTAAAAACACCGCAGTAAATGAAGCTTGCTATGGATTTAAACTGCTGAAAAAAGAGTTTATCGCGTCAAAAAATGCCGACCTTTACACGCTACGCCACGAAAAAACAGGTGCAGAGCTGTTGTATTTCGACCGTGCAGACGAAAATAAAACCTTTGCGATAACCTTTACAACCCTGCCCGAGGATAACACGGGCGTGTTTCATATTTTGGAACACAGCGTTTTAAACGGCTCTGAAAAACATCCTGTTAAAGAGCCGTTTGTTTCTATGCTGCAAAGCTCTATGCAAACCTTTTTAAACGCAATGACCTTTTGCGACAAAACTATGTACCCCGTTTCAAGCAGAAACGAGCGCGACTTTTTCAATTTAATGAAAGTATATCTTGACGCGGTGTTTTGCCCGAAAATCTACAAAATGCCCGAAATTTTTATGCAAGAGGGTTGGCATTACGAGTTTGATGACGAAAACAGCGAGCCGTACTATAACGGCGTTGTTTACAGCGAGATGAAGGGCGTTTTTGCCGATGTTGACAGCATTATGGAGGACGAAACCCTGCGTCTGCTGTTCCCCGACAACTGCTATGGCTTTGTAAGCGGCGGTCACCCCGACAATATACCCGAGCTGACCTACGAAAAATTCATTGCCACACACAGACGCTTTTACCACCCCACCAATGCCAAAATATTTTTAGACGGTAATATGGATATCGACAGTGTGCTTTCATATATAAACGACGAATATTTGTCGAAATATGACTATCGCGAGTCGGATTTTGCCTTTTGCGAGCAACAGCCGAAAACGCTTGACAAAACGGTTTATTATCAATTACAGGACGGCGAACAGCCACTTTCGCATATGGCGGTTTCAAAAATACTTTGCACCCACGCAGACACACTTAAAATCTACGCGGCGAAAATACTTGCCGACTACCTTGCAGGCTCTAACGAGGCACCGCTGAAGCGTGCGTTTTTGCAAAACGGACTTTCAAAAGATATGCACATTGCGGTGTATGACGGTATTTATCAGCCCTGCATATCGCTTATTGTTCGCAACGCCGAAAGTGAAAAGCTTGCCGAGATTAAAGAATTTATACCGAAAACCGTTGCGGAAATTGTAGAAAAAGGACTTAATCGCGAGGCGCTTTCGGCATCGCTTGAAAGGTTTGCGTTTAATTGCAGAGAAATCAGCGAGCCGTACGGTGTCGAGCTTGCCATAAAGGCGATGGAGGGCTGGCTGTACGGCGACGACCCGATGACAAATATCGACAACGGCAAAATTTTCGACGAGCTGCGCGAAATGCTTAATACAAATTATTTCGAACGCACGCTTGAAGAAATGTTCGGCAATGCGGCAGATAAATCATACCTGACGGTACACCCCTCTGAAACCAAGGGTGACGAGGACAAGAATGCCGAAACAGAACGCCTGCGCGCAAGCATAGCCGACTGGGACAATGCCGAAACAAAGTGTCGTTATGCGGCATTTGTGAAAATGCAGGAATGGCAAAAAACACCCGACAGCGAGGAACAGCTTGCCACTCTCCCGCACCTTGATATAAACGATATACCGCGTGACATTAAACCGACAAAGACCGAAACTACCGAAACAGACGGTGTAACGGTGCTGAAAACTGTGAATGATACAAACGGCATAGTTTACCTTAATATGTACTTTGATATTTCAGATTTTCCGCTTGAGGATTTGCGCATTTTAAACACCGTTACAGGGTGCTTTGGTGAACTGCGAACCGAAAATTACACCGCTGACGAGCTGCAAACAAAAATAAAAACCACACTCGGCGATATTGTACTGAAGCTTGAATTATCTTCTGAAAAGGGTCAGCTTGACGACTGCACACCCTACCTCGCTGTCGGTGCAAGTATGCTTGAGGAAAACTCAAAATCGGCAATTGCACTTATTAAAGAGATAATGGTCAACGGCAAATACGACGAAACCGAAAAAATTGCAGAAACCCTGCAACAGGGCAACTATTTTATGAAACAGGCGCTTATAGGAAACGGTCACAGCTTTGCTATAACCAAGGCTTTGTCGCCCTATTCGGCACGCGGCGCGTTGCGTGAAAGCTTAGAGGGTGCCTCGTTCTTAAACTGGTTTAACGGCTTTACCGAAAGCTTTACGGATAATGCATTGGCGGTGTCGGAAAAAATTGCAATGCTGATAAAAAAAGCATTCGCGAAAAACCGTATGTTTATAGGTTACAGCGGCAATATCGCCGAAAGTGAGCTTTCCGAAATTATAAACGCCCTGCCGCAGTCGGAAATCGGCACATCACAAGCCGTGCAAAAACCCGACCTTAAAAATGAAAGCATTGAAATACCCTCCGGGGTTGGCTTTTCGGCACTTGGCGGTAATATATATGCCTTGGGCGGCGAATTTGACGGTAGCTGTTCTGTACTGTCATCGCTAATGACTTTCGGCTATTTATGGAACGCTGTTCGCGTACAGGGCGGCGCATACGGCACGGGTATGAATATTCGCGCCAACGGTGATATCTTCTGCTACTCTTACCGCGACCCAAATCTTAGAAATTCCGAAAATGCTTTTCGCGGTCTTGCCGCCTATTTGAAAGAATATCTTTCCAATGACCAAAAGCTTGATGATACAGTAATAGGCACCGTAAACACGACCGACCCGTTGCTTGACCCGTCAGCCGTGTGCGCGCTTGTCTGTGCAAGATATTTAAACGGTACAACGCACGAGGATATTGTGAAAATCAGAAAAGAGATTTTAGATACCGACAAATCCGCCTTGCTACGGCTTGCCGATATTATCGAAAAATACTGTGCCGACGGCAAATACTGTACTGTTTGCGGCAAACAGGAAAATTAAACTTCAACCACTGCACAAAAAAATCACTGCCTGTATAATACAGACAGTGATTTTTATTATTCATCTTTTTTAGATGTAACCGATGCGACAGATGTGGTCGCGGTGGCAGATGATGCGGCAGATGATGTCGTTTCCGCTTTAGAGGAAGTGGCAGTCGCCGAAGAAGTATCGGACTTTGGCGAGTCGACTACCGACGATGTTGTTTTACTTTCGTTATCTTTCTTCCCATCATCTTTTTTGTCGTCGTCTTTATCGTCCTTATCCTTTTTATTGTCCTTTTTCGACGAATGACCGCAGGTTTCGGGAATATTATCTGCCCTGAACCAGCCCTTGGCGGTTGAACAGCCCGAGTTTGCTATAAGCCCCGTCGAGGTACAGTATTTAAGCTCCTGCGCATACTCGCTGTCAACAAATTCCTTATCCTCAAGACCCTCGTGGGCGAGGTTCATAGCCTCTTTCCAAATGCGAAGTGCCGCGGCTGAAACAGCGGTACCGTCACTGAAATATCCACTCATACCGTTCGGCGAGTCCTTTTTCGGATTATCAAAGCCGTACCAGCAAGCCGCAACATAGTGCGGTGTGCCGCCTACAAACCAAAGGTCTTGCGAATCAGTCGTGGTACCTGTTTTTGCAAAAACATCGAAATCGCCGACATTTGCACCCTTACCCGTTCCCTTTTTAACAACCTGCTGTAACAGGTGATTCATAACGGTCGCGGTATCCTCGCTGATAGCCATAATGGGCTTATCCTTGGTGGTGTCATCAACGACATTGCCGAACTGGTCATACACAGCGGTATAAGTAGTGGGCTTGTAATAGTTACCCAAATTACCGAACACGGCGTACGCACCTGCCATTTCCTCGGTCGTTGCGCCGTAGACACAGCCGCCGAGACACAGCGAAGAAAATGTTTTATCCTGTTCTGTCAGATGGTTAAGTCCAAGCTTGGTTTTAAGAAAATCATAGCTTATTTCAAGACCGTTATTCGCCTTTGAATAGTTATCGGCACCGTTGCCTATCATATTGCGTAAAATATAAACGGGTGTTGTATTTACAGAGTGGTAGATTGCATATTCCACCGAAACCCTGCCGCGGTACGAAAAGTCATAGTTATTCGGCCACGCACCCTTGATACTCGGGTCGCTCCACGACATTTGCGAATCCGACACAAGCGACGAATAGGTTATGTTGTTATACTCCATTGCAAGCGCGTAAACACCGATAGGCTTCATAGACGAGCCGACCTGTCGCGGTGACGAGGTTGCACGGTTCAGCTGACGAACGCCGTTTTCGATTTTTCTCTTGCCGCGTGCGCCGATAATACCGACGATATGCCCCTCGTAATCCATAACAGTCATACTTGACTGCGGCTTTGTTTTACCGTTGCGCGAGCTGACAGGCGCAGAGAAATACGAGCTTGTTGTATAAACCTTTTCAAGTGAATTTTGCACCTGCGGTTTAAGTGTGGAATATATTTTGTAGCCGCCGTTGTAAACAGCCTCCTCGGCGGCGTCGCGGTCGTACTGCTTTTCTGTTACAAGCATATCAACAACATCATCGATAAGCGCGGTAACAAAATCGGAATAAACCTCCTGCTCGCCGTTAAGGCGCGAGGTGTCCGCAACTACCTTTAGGTCGGTTGCCACAGCCTCCTCGTACTCTTGCTTTGTCAAATATTTCTGCTTGTACATCAACTGCAAAATTGTATTGCGGCGCGTAAGGTGAGCCTCTTTGTTTTCGGGAAGGTCGGGGCGATAGCCCTCAGGCTCCTGCGTTATCGAGGCAATTGACGCACATTCGGCAATAGAAAGCTCGCTTGCGGTTTTGCCGAAGTAATAGTTAGAGGCAACCTCTACACCGTAAATACCCGTACCCATAGGAATAGTGTTTAGATACCATTCCAAAATAGAGTCCTTGGAATAATTATCCTCAAGATATCGGGCGCGCATTATTTCGCGCACCTTACGCATAGAGCTTAAATCGCGGTCATCGGTAAGGTTTTTAACCAACTGCTGTGTAATGGTCGAGCCGCCCTGTCTGCCGCTGTAAATCGGCAAAAACGAGTTTACAAACGCAGAAACGGTACGCTTCCAGTCAACACCCGAGTGTTCCCTAAAGCGCTTATCCTCTACTGCGATAAACGCATTTTGCAGCATAGGTGCAATATCCTCATTATCAACCCAAATACGGTTATACATACCGTGCAGTCGCTTGTATTCCTCATAATCGCCTGTTTCATCATTTTTTACATATATGGTAGAGGTAAAGTCAAGTGATGAATCAAGGTCGTATTCTTCCATATCAAAGGTACCCTTAGACTCTTCACTTGCAAGCCAAGCGACGACCGTACCAAGACCTATACCGCAGGTGATTACGCCGACGAGCAACACTGTCAACGCAATTCTGCCAAGCCTTTTAAGCTTACGGTAGGGTTGGTCCTTGTCGTCAACAGCAGGCTTTTCCTTGCGAAAATTAAATTTATTCAAAAAATCAAAGCGAGATTTCGGCTTTTGCGACGGCGTTTCAAAAAAGCTGTTAAGGCTTACCTGCCCGTCACCGTCATCGCCGTTGCCGGTATAAAGATTAACATTGTCGCCGTCATCGCTTGCGGGTGATGACTGTGAACCGATGTCTTCAAACTCGTCAAAATAAAAATCGTCGTTGTTTTTCAAGCGTAAATTCCCCTTTCGGAACAAGACATACCAAGTTAAGTTATATTATAGCACAATATGCACCGTTTGTAACTGTTTTTTTGTAAATTTTTTTGTATATGCATTTTTAATGTGGCAAAAATATATATAAACACTGAAAAAGGGATTGGTTTTATGAAAAAAACTGTTTTAATACCTGCCGCACTGCTTATCGCGGTGGTGATTTTTGCCGCCGCAAGAGTAAGTGCCGCCGACGGCAGTGAAAAAGCATACAACCTTGCGGCATCATCGACAGCAGAGCAACAGGCACTTTACACCGTCAAGCTGATTGATAACACCGTGACACTTTTGGGCAGTGACGGCGTTACCGTGCTTTACAGTGCCGACGACCTGCCGACCGACACCCTGCCAGATGCCGATATAGTGCGCCTGCGCGAGGGTGTTAAAATTTACAGTAACGAACAATTGCGCAAGCTTTTAGAGGACTATGATATTTCCGCCTTGATATAGTCAACCGCCGTTTTTAAAATATTATCGTTTTTTTCGGTTAAGAAATAGTATCCGTACCCCGACGGATACTCGGGCGTTATCGCAATGTCGGGTTCAAGTCCCTTTTTATTATAGCTTTCGCCGCTTGCGGGTATAAATTCACCCACGGTGAATTTTACACTGCTGCCATCGCTTAAAACAAAATTACGCTGTATTACCGATTTACCGTAGGTCTTTTCGCCGATAAGCTTTACACCGCCTATATCGCGCATAGCGCTTGCGAAAATTTCAGCCGAGCTTGCGGTGCGGCTGTCAACCAAAACCGTAAACGGTAAATCTATATATTCCTTATCCGACGAATTGCGCACCTCGGTTTTACCGCTTCGGTATCTGACCCGTACGGTGTCGCCCTCGGGCAAAAGAAAATCAAGCATATTTGCCGCGGTTGTTACCGTGCCGCCGCCGTTATGGCGCAGATCGATAATAATAGCCTTTACACCGTCTTTTTGCAACAAATCAACGGCTTTTTTAAACTGTACATCAGTTTTTGCGTTAAAGCTCGTAACCTCAACAACGCCTATTTTGCCGTTTTCGACGGTTTTTGAAAAAACGGTTTGAACATCACACTCGTCGCATTTAACGGTTATTTTCATTGTTTTGGTGCCGCGGCGCAGGGTCAGCTGTATCTTTTCGCCCTTTGCACCCTGTATTTTTTCAACCGACTCGCTATAACCAGTGTCTGCCACACTTTCGCCGCCGACCGCCGTAATAATATCACCGTTTTTTATGCCTGCATTTTCGGCAGTGCCACCCTCGTAAACGCGCCACACGAAAATGCCGCTGTCCGACGGCATATTTACAACCGAAATACCTATACCGTACGCATTTCCTTTAAGTGACTCGATTTGTGTTTGTGCCGACTCTTTGTCATAATATGCCGCGTAATCGTCATTAAGACCCGAAACATACCCTGCGGCAACGCCGTCGGCGACACTTTGCCCGTCTATAGCATAATAATATTGCGCCTGTGCAAGCTTTTGTATTTCACCAACCTTTACGGCAAGACGAAAATCTATGCCGAAAACGCTTTTCATTGCGCCAACGGTTAAAATCGCAACCGTCACAATGCAAAATACAAGCATTGCCGCTACGGCACGAAAAGGTAATTTGTGATACATAAAAACACCCCCGAATATATAAAACAGTCGCGCCGCGGAACAGCTCCTCGGCGCGACGGCAAATATTTAATAGCTTACATAGTTAAACGGGTTTACCGGAACATTATCCTGTCTTGTTTCAAAATGTAAATGATAACCTGTGGACGCACCCGTTGTGCCGACATAACCGATAACATCACCCTGACTTACCTTTTGACCGACAGAAACGCAATACGACATCATATGACCGTAATGACTTGTAAGTAGCGTACCGTTGACATAACCGTGGCTTATTACGACATAGTTACCATAGCC
The DNA here is from genome assembly GCA_964538695.1 of uncultured Eubacterium sp. Lineage (GTDB taxonomy): Bacteria > Bacillota > Clostridia > Oscillospirales > Acutalibacteraceae > UMGS1532. Next base: position 7,745 of record CAZIEH010000016.1, read on the forward strand.
GCCGTTATTAAACTCGGCAACCGTAACTGTGCCTGCCGCCGTTGCGATAATCGGCTTACCCGCAACACCGCCGCCCGAAATATCTATACCGTTATGACCGCGATAAATTTGATAGTACGGGTCAAAGCGATTGCCGAAGGGCGAGGTAATCATAGTATACCCCGGCAAGGGCCATGCAAAGCCTTTACCGTCGTATTTAGGTGCATCGGGTGTCTGCGCCGCTTGTCTTGCCGCCTCATATGCGGCATTTATTTTATCCTCAAGCTGTGCCTTTTGCGCATCTACCTTTTCCATTTCGGCTTGCAGCTCGCTTTTGGTTTTGTTAAGACTGCTTAACACGCCCGATGCCTCTTGCTGCTTTTCCTGCAAATCGGCGCGCTCTGCCGAAAGCTCTTTTTTAACATCCTCTTGCTTTTTCTTGGTTTTTTCAACCTTTTTAATGCTCTTGTTAATTTCCTCTACGGCAAGGTTTATCTTTTGCATTAGCGCGTTATCGTACTGTGCAAGGCTTTCGGTAAATTGCGACATAGAAAGGTAGTCGGCAAATTGGTCTGAACCGAGCAACAGGCTTAACGATGTGTTAGAGCCCGACATATATACCGAGCGTATTCTGCGCTTGAAAAGCTCTTTATTCTCGGCAAGCTCGTCATTCTTTTTGTCAATTTCCTTATTTAAGTCGTCAATTTCGCTTTGATATGTTGCAAGCAGGTTTTCGCAAGTCATAATCTTGCTTTCTACCGTGGCGATATAGCTGTTAAGAGTATCGACATACTCCTGCTGTTCGTCAACCTTTCCCTCAAGGGCGTTGATTTTGGTTTCAAGCTCTGATTTTTGCGACTCAAGCTCGCTTATTTTGCCCTGCATAGAGCTTATCGACTCTGCACGAACATCACCGCACGGTACGGATACGCTGAAAGCACCAATCGACAAAACCGCCGCTGTTACAACACACAGGGTTTGCTTTAATACTCTGCTTTTAGACATTTTTCTCGACCTTTCTGTTTCACACTAAGAAAGTGCGCTGAATTCACTGCCCTCTTTTTTAAGATACTTGTTTATCATAAACATACTGCCGATGAAGCCAGAAACAACACCGACCGCCGCAAAAATTTCAATAAACAAAACCAAATAATCGTTAAACGGTGCAGGGTTGGTAAGTGTATCAGCCATTGCACTGAGTACCGCCGAATAGCCGACATAAAGAAGTCCCAGGGTTATAAGTGCCGAAATAAGACCTATAACCACGCCCTCGACAACGAAAGGCAGGCGAATAAACGAATCGGTAGCACCGACCGCTTTCATAATGCTTATTTCAAGCTTGCGGTTAAACATAGTAACACGAATGGTGTTGCAAACTATAACAAGGGCAATAACCATAAGCACGGCTATAATAATATAGCTTGCGGTGGTGATTGCACTTTCAATAGAGGTAAGCTTTTTTGCAACCTCACGCGCACTTGAAATAGTTGAAACACCCTCCACCTGCTGTATTTTGTTAAGTGTTTCATCGAAAGAATTAAGGTCGTTAAGTGTTATTTTAGCGGCACTGGGCAACGGGTTCTCGCCCTCGCTTTCAAGCTGTGCAATATACTGTGCCTGCTCTTTACTTACCATACCGACAACGCGGTCAATACCCTCGGTCGCGGTTATATACTCAACATCCTTGACATTATCAATATGCTTTATTTCGTCGCAAACGGCAAGAGCCTCTTCATCGTTATGCACCAAATAATCATCATACGGTACATCGCTTTTACTGTCTTTAGAGTCAGAGGATGTACTTGAAACCGATGATGTTGCAACATATTTGTCGGAATAGCGCACTGAATTGTAGTCGTTTAAATACGCCATAACAACATTTTCGTCTTTAACCGTCGCCATAGCCCTGTCGACATTAAAGGTTACAAGCATCGCCGCGCCGATAAGTGCCATACACGACACAAGCACGCCGACCGATGCAAGCGACATAAGACGGTTATCCCAAACATTTTTAAGTCCCTCACAAGTAAGGTGACGAACACTACTTAACTTCATAGCAAAAACTTGTCCTTTCTGTTTTTAAACGAGATTGCCGCCGGCATTGTCGGCGACAACCCTGCCGTGGTCAAGCATAATTACACGGCGCTTAAAATCACGAACAAGCTGATGCTCGTGCGTAACCATTAAAATAGTGGTACCCATTTTGTTAATTTCGGTAAGCATTTCCACAATTTCATACGACATATTCGGGTCGACATTGCCCGTAGGCTCGTCGGCGATAATAAGCGACGGGTTGTTTACAAGCGCACGCGCAAGACCGACGCGTTGCTGCTCGCCGCCCGAAAGCTCGGCAGGCTTAGAACGCGCCTTGCCGCTAAGTCCGACAACCGAAAGCACATGCGAAACCTTTTTGCGAATTTGCTGTTTTGATGCGCCCACAACATGCATTGAAAACGCAACATTATCGTAAACATTCATATTGGGTATAAGTCTGAAATCCTGAAAAACTATACCCATAGTTCTGCGAAGCATTGGTATTTCGCGGTGTTTCAGCTTGTTAAGCTTAAAGCCGTTTACCGTTATTTCGCCGGCAGAGGGCTTTTCCTCGCGCATAATAAGCTTCATAAAGGTACTTTTGCCCGCACCCGAAGAGCCGACAACAAAAACGAACTCGCCCTTTTCAACCTTTAAATTTACATCATTAAGTGCGTGTGTACCTGTGTGATATGTCTTTGAAACACCCTTCAGTTCAATTACGGTGTTATTACCTGAATTGATATCCTGCATTATATAATCCTACCTTAAAAAAATTAGTATTTTATCGGGTTCGCTTTAAGATATTTCTTTACCATAAGCGCGATTTTAAAGACAATTGCGTGGTCAAATTCGCGAAGGTCAAGACCCGTGATTTTCTTAATCTTCTCAAGACGGTACACAAGCGTGTTGCGGTGTACAAACAGCTTTCTTGAGGTTTCGGAAACATTAAGATTGTTTTCGAAAAACTTTTGTATTGTGAACAAGGTTTCCTGGTCAAGGCTTTCAATAGAGCCGCGCTTGAACACCTCGCGCAAAAAGCTTTCGCAAAGTGTTGTGGGAAGCTGATAGATAAGCCTTGCTATACCGAGGTTGTCGTAGCTGATAATCGGCTTTTCGGTGTCGAAAACCTTGCCGACCTCAAGTGCGATTTGCGCCTCTTTAAATGATTTTGCAAGGTCTTTAAGCGTTTCTACGGTAGAGCCTATGCCAACAATGGCGTGAATATAAAACTCGCTTGAAAGAGTATCTACAATAGAGCGCGCCAAAGCCTCTAAATCCTTTGAATCGGTGCTGGGCTGTGTTTCTTTTACCAGCGCGATGTCGTTTTCGCTGATATTTATAACAAAATCCTTTGACTTGTTGGGGAACAGGTTTTGAACAATATCGAAAATCGGAACCTCGTTTTTCGAAACGATGCGTATAAGCACAACTGCGCGCGAAACATCACTGTTAAAGTGTAGCTCCCTTGCCTTTAAATAGATATCACCGGGCAAAATGTTGTCAAGAATAATATTCTTTATAAAGTTGCCGCGGTCGTACTTTTCGTCGTAATAATGCTTTATGTTGGTAAGCGATACAGCCAAAATACCCGCATACTGCGCCGCAAGAGCATCACTGCCCTCTACAAACAAAATATATTCGGGGTTCTGCTCTGTTCCGAAAGGCTTGTATGTATACTGACCTTTTACGAAAGCGTCACTGCCCGACGCAATGTTAGAAAGCTTTAGGTCATGTACATCGCCGACCTTGTTAAGCTCACTGGAAGCTATTACAGTTGATTTTTCGTCAATAACACCTATGGTTCTGTCGATGGTTTCCTTAAATTGATGAACCACGCCCTGAAACAATCTGTTTGACATTTTCTCTACCCCTTTTATACAAATTTGTAAAGGTTACACAGAATTTTACATCATTACTCATACATAATACACAATTTCCAAGCAATTTTCAAGGCTTTTTTCGAAAAAACATTTAAAAAGTTACAATTTAATTACAGTTTCGGCGGTTTGTCACACCAAAATCAGGTTTTTAAGGGATAAAAAGGTAAATTAAATCCGCTTGACTTATAAAACAAATTGATATATTATATTTTTTGTAAACCTTAAAAAGGAGCAAATTATGAAAAAAGCTTTAATTGCCATGAGTGGCGGTGTCGACAGCTCGGTAGCGGCATATCTTACAAAAGAAAACGGTTATGACTGTATAGGTGCAACTATGCGCCTGTTCGATAATGAGGATATTGAGTCGGAGCCGCGCGATAAGACCTGTTGCAGCTTAGATGATGTCGAGGATGCGCGCAGTGTGGCATACAAAATAGATATACCCTACTATGTTTTTAATTTTAAGGCGGATTTCAAGCGGCAGGTAATCGACCGCTTTGTTTGCGCCTATGAAAACGGTGAAACGCCCAACCCCTGCATAGACTGTAACAGATATATAAAATGGCAAAAGCTGTTTCAGAGAATGGAGGAGCTTGAGCTTGATTATGTCGTAACGGGGCATTATGCAAGAATTGAACAGGATGCCGAAAGCGGCAGATTTCTGTTGAAAAAGGGTATCGACCACACAAAGGATCAAAGCTATGTGCTGTACAATATGACACAGCAACAGCTTTCGCACACACTTTTGCCGATAGGCGCACTTTCAAAGCCCGAGGTCAGGCGTATTGCCGAAGAAAACGGCTTTATAAACGCCGAAAAGCGCGACAGTCAAGACATATGCTTTATACCCGACGGCGACTATGCCGCGTTTATAGAAAGATATACGGGCAAAGCGTTTGAAAGCGGCGATTTTGTTGACAAAAGCGGCAATGTTTTGGGCAGGCACAAGGGGCTTATACGCTATACCATAGGGCAACGCAAGGGTCTTGGTCTTGCGCTTAAAAAGCCGCAATATGTTTGCCGAAAGGACAGCGAAAGCAATACGGTGGTTTTGGGCGATAACGAGGATTTGTACACAAAAACCTTTGAGGTTGATGACTTTAACTGGATAGCCTTTGAATGTCACGACAAGCCGTTCGAGGCGTGCGTAAAAACGCGTTACAGCCAAAGCGAGTACCCTGCCACAGTAACACCGCTGAGTGATAAGCGTGTCAGCATAAGCTTTAAAGAGCCGCAACGAGCAATAACGGTCGGTCAGGCGGCAGTAGCGTATATCGGCGACACGGTAGTCGGCGGCGGCAAAATCGTAAAAGCCGAATTTAATGTATAAAAACAGTGTGTATCGCAATGCCGCGATACACACTGTTTTTACTTTTTAATACTAACCGTTTTTCGAAAACAGTCGTTTTTGCTTTTCGGCGGCGGATTTTCGGTGTTTTTCGGTTAATTGTTTATCGGCAATATAACCGTCCGCTGTTTTAACCAAAACATCCCCCTCACAAGGGTTGTTTTCGATTAAAGAAAGCGGTATATTTTCAATACTGCCGTAGATTTCGCAAACTGCAAAATCGCCTACTATTCTGTCAATAACAATCATTTTAACGCCTCTTTTTACCGTCCCACTTGCCGCCCATACGACTTTTCTTTTTCTTCTTGGTGTCATTTTTTGCGCCGTATGCACCGACGGGTGCATTTACAAGGCAGTTTTTACCGTTGCCTATCAAGTCCTGTCTACCAGCACGGCGCAGGGCTTTTATAACCAAATCGCGATTAGACGGCTTAAAATACTGCAACAAAGCGCGTTGAAGCTGTTTTTCTTCGGGTGTTTTCGGTACAAAAACAGGCTTCATAGTATGTGGGTCAAGTCCCGTATAGTACATTGCGGTTGAAATCGTACCCGGTGTTGGGTAAAAATCCTGCACCTGTTCGGGTCGGATATGCTCGCGCCGCAAATACAGTGAAAGTTCAACCGCATCTTTAAGTGTACTGCCCGGGTGACTTGACATTAGGTACGGCACCAAATACTGTTCTTTACCTACCTGCTTTGTCAGTCGGTAAAACTCGTCGGAAAACCGCTTGTAAACCTCGATATGCGGTTTACCCATTTTGTCAAGCACAGCGGCACTGCAATGCTCGGGGGCGACCTTCAGCTGACCGCTTATATGATGTGTTACAAGCTCGCGAAAGAACTCGTCACGTTCGTCGCACATAAGGTAGTCGAACCTGACGCCAGAGCGAATAAAGACCTTTTTTATCCCCTTTATTTTGCGCATTTCACGCAAAATATCAACATATTCGGTATGCGAAACCTGCAAGTTTTTACAAGGTGACGGTGCAAGGCACTTTTTACCCTTGCAAAGTCCGTATTTAAGCTGTTTTTCGCAAGAGGGCTGTCTGAAATTCGCGGTCGGGCCGCCGACATCGTGAATATAGCCCTTGAAATGCGGATTATGCGTAAGTGACTCTGCCTCGCGCAAAACCGATTCTTTACTGCGCACGGTAACCTGTCTGCCCTGATGAAACGCGATAGAGCAAAAGTTGCACGCACCGAAACAGCCGCGATTATGTGTTACCGAGAACTCTACCTCCTCGATAGCGGGTACACCGCCGACAGCCTCGTACATAGGGTGGTAATATCTTTCGTACGGCAGCTCATAAACGGCATCCATTTCTTCGGTAGTCAGCGGCGGCATCGGTGCATTTTGCACAAGATACATTTTGCCGTGCTGTTGTATAAGCCGCTTGCCGCGAACGGCATCCTGCTCGTCATACTCTATACGGCAGGCATCGGCGTATTTTTCTTTCGAAGAACAGCAAGATGAATACGACGGCAGTGTTATACCGTTCAAAAATTCGACATTGTCGGTCATATAGCAAACGCCGCGCAGGTTTTGCGGCTCGGTAATTTTGCCGTTATCTCTAAGCATATCGGCAATTTCAACCATACTTTTTTCGCCCATACCGAAAGAAAGCAAATCTGCACTACTGTCCATAAGCACAGACGGCATAACCTTGTCAAGCCAATAGTCATAATGCGCAAATCGGCGCAAGGATGCCTCAAGACCGCCTATAATTATCGGAACATCACCGTAAATTCGGCGCAAAGCCTTTGAATAAACCGTTACCGCACGGTCGGGGCGCAAGCCTGTTTTATTTGCAGGCGAATACGCATCTGCCGAACGGCGGCGTTTGGCAACGGTATAGTGCGCCACCATTGAGTCAATGTTACCTGCGTTCACCAAAAACGCATATTTCGGTGTTCCGAGCTTTTTAAAAGCATTATCGTCTTTCCAATTCGGCTGTGCTATAATGCCGACCTTGTATCCTGCATTTTCAAGCACGCGCGAAATTATTGCCACACCGAAAGTTGGGTGGTCGACATATGCATCGCCTGTAATAAATATAAAGTCGCACTGTTCCCAGCCGCGCTCTTTCATATCTTTTTTGCTAACGGGTAAAAACATAATTATTCCACTTCATCGTTCCGCGCCTGCATTTCAAGCAATTGCGCTTTTGTAATAAGCACCGCGCGCGGCTTAGAACCCTCGTAAGGGCCTACAAACCCACGCTCTGCCATTTCGTCCATAATTCTCGCCGCACGGGCATAGCCGAGCTTTAGGCGTCTTTGCAGTAAAGAGGTAGAGGCTTGTCCGTTTTCGACAACACATTCAATCGCTGCTTGAAGCATCGGGTCTGCATCGCCGTCGCTTTCACCGTCGGATTTCGACGACTTGCTGTTTTTGGCAGCCGCTGCCTGTGCCTGACGCTCAATCTCCTGCATAATTTCATCATCGTATTCGTCGGTACGCATACCCTTAATAAACTCAACGACCGACTCAACCTCTTCATCGCTTACAAAACAGCCCTGTATTCTGCGCGGCTTAATTGCGCCGACGGGACTGAAAAGCATATCGCCGCGACCGAGCAATCTTTCTGCGCCGCCTGTGTCAAGAATTGTACGGCTGTCGACAGACGAAGACACCGCAAACGCAATTCGCGACGGTATATTTGCCTTTATAATGCCCGTAATAACATCGACCGACGGGCGCTGTGTTGCGATAAGCAAATGCATACCTGCGGCACGCGCCTTTTGCGCTATGCGGCAAATAGAGTCCTCGACCTCGTGCGGTGCGGTCATCATTAAATCGGCAAGCTCGTCTATAATAATAACAATTTGCGGCATTTTTATAAGGCTGTCGTCCTTTTCGGCTAAACGGTTATAGCCCTCTAAATTACGCACATCGTTTTCGGCAAAAAGCTGATACCTTTTTTCCATTTCGGTAACCGCCCAACCAAGTGCGCCTGATGCCTTTCTCGGGTCGGTAACAACAGGTACAAGCAAGTGCGGTATGCCGTTGTAAACGCCAAGCTCAACCACCTTCGGGTCAATCATCAAAAGCTTGACCTCGTCGGGGGTGGCGTTGTACAAAATGCTGACGATTATAGAGTTTATACATACCGATTTACCTGAACCCGTCGCACCTGCAATAAGTCCGTGTGGCATTTTTGCAATATCGGTAACAATGGGTGTACCCGCAATATCGCGACCCATTGCGACGGTAAGCTTTGATTTTGACGAGGTAAACGGCTTTGAGTCGATAATTTCGCGCACGGTAACGATACTTGCGCTCTTATTAGGTACCTCTATACCAACCGCAGGCTTGTTCGGGATAGGCGCCTCTATTCGCACACCTGCCGTCGCAAGGTTCATTGCAATATCGTCCGAAAGACCTGTTATTTTGCTTATTTTAACACCTGCGGCAGGCTGAAGCTCGTACCTTGTGACTGAAGGACCAACGCTGATATTTATAATTTTTGTTTCCACGCCGAAGCTACGCAAAATATTTACAAGCTGTTCGCCTGTCGCCTCGTGGTCGCCGACGGCGGCACCGCCTTGCGGCATACTTAAAAGAGACAGCGGCGGAAAACGGTACGCGTTATCGTCCTCGGGAATATCACTAAGCGACAGTCCGTCGGGTATTTGCGGCATTTTAGCCGCATCGTCGGCAGTATCGGTACTTTCTTGTGTATTATCACCTGTGTTTTCCTGCTCTGCCGCAACAACCTCATTTAAAGAAACCTGCTCTGCCGCGACTATATCCTTTTTTGGCTCGGTAATTTCAACAGCTTCCTCTTCGGCTACATTCTCTGTCTGCGGCTCTTCATATTCAACACCGCGGTAAGCAGATATAACCTTTTTGCGTTTTTCGGCAATATTAAGCGGCTTTTCGGTGACCTCCTCGACCGTTTTGCCGCCTGTTCTGTCCTCGCCCGCTATCGGAACATCTATTTCGCGCACAGCCGCCACCTCACGGCGAGCCTCACGCTGTTCAAGATGATTTTCAATTGCCTGTCCCGCGCTTTTAATCGGCTTTGAAATCATACCGTACGCGCTTACAAGCGTTGTACCCGTAACGAACATAAGCACAACTATAATTGCGATAATAACCGTGATTTTCGCACCCGTTTCGCCGAGTGCCGCGAACATAGGGTGACCGAGTATTGCACCCAAAACACCGCCGTATGTCTTTTCATACACAAAAGCAAGCTTAATATGCTCGAAAAACGGTGCGGTATCGGCGACGCGCGAAAAAATATCCATAGCGGCGCATATAAACCAAATAAGCAAGCCCGTTTCCACTGTGCGAACTGTGTTTTTGCGACAAAATTTGTCCATAGCACCCAAAACGGCGATTATGCCGAGACATACGGGCATAATATATG
>CAZIEH010000017.1:0-5026 GCA_964538695.1 uncultured Eubacterium sp.
TCCCATAGCGTAAGCTAGTAAGGTCCCCGGAAGACTACCGGGTTGATAGGCTGCAGGTGTAAGTGCCGTGAGGTATTTAGCCAGGCAGTACTAATAGACCGAGGGCTTAACCTTTTTCGACGATCTTCTGTTTCGTCTTCTTTGTTCGGTTTTTAGGGTGTGACAATCACTTTTATCATTTAATCCACCCAATAGGGTGGGTTTTTATTTTATATACTTTTCCTTTATTTCACCATTATTTGCTAATTTCTGTTTGCAAACCGCATTTCAGCATATACGGAGGTATCTGTTATGGATAACAACAAAAATTCGCAGTCGATAAACGCAAATTACAATAAACGCAACGACAATACCGCCTTAATAGCGCGTCAGCTTACTGAATTTTTAGAAGAAAATTCTATTGATGAGATGAAACAGAACTTTGAAAAAATGAAAAAGCTGATGTCGTGTTATCGCTGTGCTATACTTGAGGTTGAGACCAAATTTAAGGTACTTAACGAGGAATTTTCGCTTAATCACGAGCGTAATCCCATTGAAAGCATAAAAACAAGAATGAAATCGCCTGAAAGCATACGCGAGAAAATTGAACGAAAGAATTTACCGATGTCGATTTCTTCGCTTGAAGAGTTGCACGACATTGCGGGTATTCGTGTTATTTGTTCGTTTACTGATGATATTTATATGCTTGCCGAGTGTCTTTTAAAGCAGGACGATATAAAACTTGTTGAAAGCAAGGATTACATAGCACACCCAAAAGACAACGGTTACCGCAGCTTGCATTTAATAGTCGAGGTTCCGATATTTTTGCAGGATGAAAAGCGTATGATGAAGGTTGAGGTTCAGCTTAGAACAATCGCTATGGAATTTTGGGCGAATTTGGAGCATAGGCTCAGGTATAAGAAAAATTTACCGAGCGATATTGCCGCGCTTACAGCCGAGGAGCTGTTTGAATGTGCGCAGATGAGCGCGACACTTGACGCGAAAATGCAAAAAGTTAAAGATGTCGTTGAAAAGGAATTATTGTAAATTTTAAGATTTTTGCTTTTTAATATAAATTTTGTTGCGACAGACTAATATGCTGTTAATAACTAAATAATTAAATTATAAAAATATGCACCCCAAAAGCCACTTTTTAGGGTGCATATTTTTATGTTAAATAACTTTTGGATCATCGGAAAGTAAAATTGATATTGTAAAAGTCAGCTAATTAAGAAAAACTAACCTAAAAAGCCTTAAAAAAGGCGGTAGAGTGCCATTCCACCCACAATAGAGTCGATTTTCGGCACAGTAGGTTGCCTTTTATGGCGCAATCGGCAATAATACTGAATATGGCAAAAGCACATATAGGTTAATGTGCGCGCTTGAATGCGTGGTGTTCTTTCAGCTTTTTGTAAAGAAATATCCAAGCGGTAAACTAAAAAATGGGTGACTGATTATGATTAAGCTTTTTACAGATACATCGGCAAATCTGCCTGTCCACTTAACGCGTTTTTACGGAATCAGCGTTATTCCGTTTTCGTATACCGTCGACGGTGCAGAGCAGGCGGCAGACACGGAAAAGGATTTTTGCGGCACGGAATTTTACGCCGCTATGCGTGCAGGTGCAGATGTAAAAACCTCTATGATAAGTCCGGCGTTGCTTGAAGATAATTTTAAATCGGCGCTTTCTAACGGTGATGATGTACTGTTTGTATGTATGTCGGGAGGAATAAGCGGCACTGCTGGCGCGGCAAAAATTGTTTGTGAGGCTTTGTCTGTCGAGTTCCCCGAAAGAAAAATTCATACAGTCGACACACTCGGGGCATCTATGGGCGAGGGGTTGCAGGTAATTGCCGCGGCAAAGATGATACGAGAAAATGCGGATTTTGAAACGATTGTAAGCCATCTTGAAACAGAAAAGATGACAATGTGCCAATACTTTACCGTCGACAACCTTGCATATTTACAGCGAGGCGGCAGAGTCGGCAAAGCGGCGGCGATAGTAGGAACGGTTTTTAATATAAAACCTATTCTTACAGGAAATGACGAAGGTAAAATAGTCGTGTTTTCGAAAGAACGCGGCAGACGACGCGTTTTCGAGGCACTTGCTGAAAAATACAGTCAAAAGGTGCGTAATTTAGAAGAGGATATCGCAATCGCGCACGCGGACGATTTGGACGGCGCGGTAATGCTGAAAGAAATGCTACGCAGTCGCGGCTTCAGCGGTAATTGCATAACGGTCGAATACGAGCCTGTAACAGGCTCGCATGTAGGGCCGGGCACGGTTGCGTTGTTTTTTGCTGGAACAGAGAAATAGGGTGATGATATGACAAGAACGCCTTTGAAAAACAGAAAACTGCCATGCTATACGCGTGGCGAGGATATTGCAAATATGGTTACGCATATCGTAGGCGGCGCAATAGGTATCGGCTGTCTTGTGCTTGCGGTAATAATTGCGGCACTGCACGGCAATGCTTGGGGTGTGGTCGGCGGTGCGATTTACGGCGGCTGTACCGTGGCGCTGTATTGCGTTTCGAGTGTCTATCACGGGCTTAGACCGAACACAGCGAAAAAGGTTATGCAGGTTATTGACCACTGCACAATTTACTTTATGATTGCAGGTACCTATACCCCGATTTTATTGAGTGCGGTGCGCGTTGTACAGCCTGCACTTGCGTGGACGGTGTTCGGTATAGAGTGGGGGCTTGTCGCGGTTGCTGTTGTTTTTACCGCGATTGACCACAACAAGTATTCCCGTTTTTCAATGGTCTGCTATATAGGTATGGGCTGGTGCATTGTAATTGCGCTGAAAGCCACTGTTGCGGCAATAGGGACAACTGGATTTTTGTGGTTAGTGCTTGGAGGTATTTCATACACGATTGGCGCAATTTTTTACGGTATGGGAAATAAACGCCCTGTATTTCATACCGTTTTTCACATTTTTGTGGATATTGGAACGATATTGCAGGCGGTTTGCATACTTTTTTATGTTGTTTAAATTAACGGGCTGAAAACCTTGGTTTTACAGCCCGTTTTTATATTCACGCGGTGAAAGCTCGGTATGCTTTTTAAATGTTCTTATAAAATAAGATGTGCTGTCAAAGCCGCACCGAACAGCGATGTCTGAGATAGGCAGTGCCGTGTTTTTTAAAAGCGATTTTGCCGCATCGACCCGTATTGCGTTTAACTGCGCAAACGGGGTTACGCCCGTGAATTTTTTGTAGTATGTGCAAAAGTAGTTGGGCGACATATAGCAAATATCGGCAAGCTGTTTTAATGTGATTTTTTCGCTGTAATGCGCTTTTAAATATTCGGTACACTGTTTAACCGTGCCGAGATTTCGATTTTCATTTTCGCAGTTTTCGGTTGCCAGAAAGCCATGACAGTAAAGCGCGGCAAATACACCCACAAGCTCGCCTAAAGCAAGCGCACGCATTTTGTTGCTCATTTTACAATAGCTTGCCAAAGTCTCGATATGCCGTGCAATCTCGGGATATTTTTCGTGTGTTGCGGATATTTTTTTCGGCAGACGCAGTGTTCGGTTGACTATGGGTGAAATGATTTCGAAATTAAAAAAATTATTTCCGCTGAAGGTAAGAACCTCGGGTGAAAATACAAATGCATCGTAAGCTGTACCGTCGGCAGCAACGGTGACACCGTGCAAACGGTTCGGGTTTAAAAAGCATATATCCCTGTCGGTCAAAACAGTATACTCGCCGTCAATAAACACCTTTACAGCGCCTTTGTAAATGTAAAGTATTTCAATTTCATCGTGCCAGTGGATTGGGGCGAAATATTCACAAGCGTGCGATTTAGTAAAGCTGTAACACTGAAAACAAAAATCAGATGTGCCGCGGTTGACGACCTCGAAAAAAGCTTTCATAAAACAGTTGCTCCTTTTTGGCGGTATGGTAAAATAGTTCAATTTATAAATAATATTGTGCAACATATGCGCTATTGATAATAGTATAATTAAATTATACCAAACAGCAAATAAAAGTCAACAGTTGGAGGAATGATTATGCAAAACAGGTTCAAGTGGCAAACATCACCCGTGGCGTTGCCCGAAAACACCGTATGCGGAAAAAACTATCGCTTTACCGTGCTTACAAACCGTTTAATTCGCCTCGAATACAGTATCTGCGGCGTATTTGAAGACCGCGCAAGTCAAAGCTTTTTTTACAGAGATTTGCCTGCGGTGAATTTTGAAAGCAAAATAAGCGACGGCGTGCTGACAATAAACACGGGTATGCTTGAGCTTAGCTATAAAACCGAACAGCCGTTTTCGCGCGATACGCTTTCGCTAAAGCTGTTGACAGAGCCTGCATCTTGCTGGAATTTCGGCGAAGAGTTTGAAACCTTGGGCGGCACATCGCAGACCTTGGACGCTGTAAGCGGCGAAATACCGCTTGCCGACGGTCTTGTTTCACTGCGCGGCTTTTCGGTGGTAGATGACTCTGACTCGCTTTTGCTTGGTGACGACGGATGGATTGAGGTTCGCAATAAAGGAAATCTTGATTTTTACTTTTTCGGCTATGGCTATGAATATAACGACTGCATAAAAGATTTTTACCGTCTTAGCGGTATGCCGTCGATGTTACCTGCATATGCCTTGGGAAATTGGTGGAGCAGGTATTACGACTACACCGACGAAAGCTATCTTGCCCTAATGGATAAATTCCGCGACCTCGATATACCGTTTTCTGTCGGTATTATCGATATGGATTGGCACAAAACCGCAATTCCGAAAGAGCTTGAAGAAAAGCTTTCGGACAACGATACCTATGAAAAAGATACCACGGGTTGGACAGGATACAGTTGGAATAAAGAGCTGTTTCCCGATTATAAAAAGTTTTTAAAGGCTTTGCACAGTGAGTATCACATAAAAACCGCGCTGAATTTGCACCCTGCCGCAGGTGTTTTGCCGCACGAGGATATGTATGCCGAAATGTGCGAAAAAATGGGCAGAGATGCAAAGGAAATGCGCAGGATTCCGTTTGATGTGCTTTCACCCGAATTTATGGCAAATTATTTTGATGTTCTGCAC
>CAZIEH010000017.1:5036-16707 GCA_964538695.1 uncultured Eubacterium sp.
GTTCTGCACCACCCTTATGAGGAAAACGGTGTCGATTTTTGGTGGATGGATTGGCAACAGGGTGTGGATTATAAATGGATACACAGCGCAAATAAAAACGGTGAATATGCAGACCCCCGCGAAAAGCTTAATCCGTTGTGGATGCTGAACCATTTGCACAATGTTGATATAATGCGAAACGGAAAAAGACCGATGTTCTTTTCGCGTTATAGCGGACTTGGTTCGCAAAGATACGCAATAGGCTTTTCGGGCGATACCGCAATTACTTGGGAGTCGCTGAAATTTCAGCCCGAGTTCACAGCAAGCGCGGCAAATGTAGGTTACGGACAATGGAGCCACGATATAGGCGGTCATATGGCAGGCTATTGTGACGAGGATTTGTACTTGCGGTGGTTGCAGTTCGGTGTACTTTCGCCGATAAACCGTTTGCACAGCTCGAAGCACGAGTTTATAAAGAAAGAGCCGTGGCGCTTTACCAAAAGCACAGAAGAAACCGTAAAGCGTTGGTTGCGGTTAAGGCACAGATTGTTTCCGTATATTTACACAATGAATTATCGTGCCGCAACTGAGGGTGAACAGCTTATAAAGCCAATTTATTATGCTCATCCCAAAAAGCTTGATGCGTACAAGTATCCCAACCAGTATTTCTTCGGCAGTGAGCTTATGGTTGTGCCGATAACCTCGCCGAATTCAAAGGTAACGGGCACGGGTAGTGTAGAGGCGTGGTTACCGCAGGGTGATTGGTTTGATTTATTTGACGGAAGACACTATTTGTGCGAAAAAGACCGTCGAATGACCCTTTCAAGGGACAGTGAGCGCATACCGGTCTTGGCAAAAGGCGGTGCGATAGTACCGCTTTACGAGTATGAGTCAAAGTACAACGAGTTGAAACCGCAAAAAGAAATGACTGTGCTCGTATTTCCTGCCGCCGACGGCACATTCAGCCTGTATGAAGACGGCGGTGACGGCGACGAATACAAAAACGGAAAATTTGCGATTACAGATTTCAACCTAAAATTCGGCAAAAGCGCGCAGCTTACAATAAGCCCCGCGGTAGGTGACACCACGCTTATACCCGAGCAACGCAAATATAATATTGCTTTCCGCGGTGTTAATACAAATGTTACCGTTGCAATTACCGTAAACGGCAAAAAAACAGCGGCAGAGATTGAAAAACAAACCGAAACCAACACGGTTTTCGTGCGATTTACCGCGGCTGTAAAAGACAGTGTGGAAATAACGCTTGACGGTGAAGAAATAGTAACCGATAACGGTAATGTCGAAGAAATTATCACACACCTTTTCAATATAGCCCAAATGCGACACGATTTAAAAAGCGAATTGCGGTTCGGTAAATTGAATAATAAGCAATCCTCCGTTCACGACCGTATTTTCACATTGGCTAACCAAAGTCACGAGTACAAGCCTTTGTATGACGCGGTTAAAGAGCTGCTAACACTTACAAAAGAGGAATTTTATTACCCAGATAAGAACGAGGCAAGATTGCGTTGGTAAAAAATTATTGCGCGAAGAAAGACAGTCCTGAAAAAATTATTATATATTTTGTTCTGTCGATCTGACGAAAAAGGCTGTAAAACTTGCGTTTTACAGCCTTTTTTATGTTTCTTATTTTTTTATTTTGTCCCAATACGCTTTAAAGCTCTGCTCGTTTTTATTGTCTCCGAACTCATAATATTTTGCATTTTTCAGCGGCTCGGGCAAATAATTCTGCTTAACATAGTGGTTGGGGTAAATGTGCGGATACAAATAGTGCTGACCCTTTACAGTTGCATCCTCGCCGTCGAAATGCTTGTTTTGTAAATTTCGCGGAACGGGACCCGTGTTACCGCTTTTTATATCAGCCTCGGCGGCAGCGATTGCATCGTGCGCGGAATTTGATTTAGGACAGGTTGCAACCAAAATAACCGCATCGGCAAGGGGTAGTCGAGCCTCGGGCAGACCGACCGCGTTGGCAATATCGACCGCCGCTTTTACAATCGGTATTATTTGCGGATAGGCAAGACCCACATCCTCGCAAGCGCAAACCATAAGTCTGCGGCAAGCTGACGGCAGGTCGCCTGCCTCTAAAAGTCGCGCGAGATAGTGCAGTGCGGCATCGGGATCGGAGCCACGCATAGATTTCTGATATGCAGAAATAATGTCGTAATGGTCGTCACCCTCGCGGTCATAGCGCATTGCGCTGTGCTGTGAAAGCTGTTTGGCGGTTTCGGGTGTGACGGTGCATTTGCCGTCGTTCACCTCACTTGAAAGCAGACAAAGCTCAACAGCATTTATTGATTTTCGAACATCACCGCCGCAGCCTGTTGCGATTATCGCGGCAACCTCGTCACTCATATCGCATTTGAAGCCAAGCTCACTTGACATAATATCTGCCGCGCGAATTACGGCAGGCAAAAGCTCATCGCTTTCGACAGTTTTAAATTCAAAGACCGTGCAACGGCTTAAAACAGCATTGTATACATAGAAATACGGGTTCTCGGTAGTAGAGGCGATTAGGGTTATATCCCCCGATTCGATATATTGCAACAAAATCTGCTGTTGCTTTTTATTAAAATACTGAATTTCGTCAAGATAAAGCAGAATACCGCCGAAACCAGCGACCGTTCCGACCTCTGCAACGATATCTTTTATATCCGTCGTGGTTGCCGATGTGGCGTTAAGCTTGTGCAGGCGCATACCGCTTTTTTCGGCGATAATTCGCGCGACGGTGGTTTTACCGACACCCGACGGGCCGTAAAAAATCATATTCGGTATATGTCCGCTTTCGATGATTTTACGCAAAGGCTTGCCCTCACCCAAAAGGTGCTTTTGCCCGACAACATCGTCGAGGGACTCGGGGCGTATTCTGTCAGCAAGCGGTGTATTCAAGTTGCAAACCTCCCCACGGGTTAAAATCTATTATTTATTATACCACAAAAACAACAAGTCGCAAGACTTGTTTTGCGGCAACGCCGAAAAGGATATGCGAAAGCATATACTTTTGTGATTCAATGCTCTCTCAGGCGTCGAAAGGCTTGGATTACAAGGCTTTCGCCAACGCCGTGAGGTTATTATACCACAAAAACAACAAGTCGCAAGACTTGTTTTGCGGCAACGCCGACAAAATTTGCAAAGCAACTGAAACAGCACAGCAAAGCGAAATTAAAAAATGCATACAAGGAATAATTATATCAATCTACCGTATTTATTAGTAAGGGAGATTGATTATGAGAAAAATAAAACACGGATTGTTTATAAAAAACGCCGCAATACTCACAGTTACTTCGCTTATATTGCGCACGGTCGGCATATTTTTCAGGGTTTGGCTTGCCGCCGCTGTCGGTGCCGAGGGTATGGGGCTTTATCAGCTTGTACTGTCGTTTTATGTGCTGTGTTCCACCTTTGCATCGTCGGGAATTACAGTAGCGGTTACAAGAATAATCGCAGAATTGCCTTTTGTCGGCGGCAGTGTAAAAAAGACCGTGCGGCGTGCAATTCAGCTTTCACTTTTGGTGGCATTTGCGACCTTTGCAACAGTAACCGTCGCGGCAGAGCCGATAAGTCGAATATTTATTTGCGACAGTCGCGCAGTTTTATCTATACGATTGTTGGGACTTGGATTGCCGTTTATGGGCGTGTCGGCTTGTATAAAGGGATACTATTATGCAGTTCGGAATACTGCCGTTCCAAGCGAGGCACAGCTTATAGAACAGGGCGCCCGAATGGCGCTTATACTGCCTATGGTGTCGCTTTATTCCGGCGATGGCGTCGGTGCTTGCTGTGCGGCAATTATCGTCGGTGATGCCGCGGCAGAAGCGGTTAGCTGTATTTACCTGCTTATTCGGTACGGCTTTGATACGAAAAATATAAAAAACGAAAAAAGCCGCTTTGCCGTAACGCACAAGCTGTTGCATATTGCCCTGCCGATAACCGCAGGCAGATATTTGCACACACTTTTGCGCACCGTGGAAAACCTGATTGTGCCCGTATATCTTGCGCGTTTCAGCGGTGACCGCGAATATTCGCTGTCGATGTTCGGTAAGCTTAAAGGAATGGTTATGCCGCTGTTGTTTTTTCCTGCCTCGTTTCTGTCGGCTTTTTCAACGCTTGTTATACCGGAAATCGGGCGCGCTGTAAGCCGCGGACAGTACGGCAAGGTAAACATCGCCTGTAAAAAAGCAATAGCGTTTACGGTTAATATCTCGTTACCGATTGCGGCAATATTTTTTGTTTGCGGCGACAGCATTGCAGAAATAATGTACAGCGGCGAAAACACAGGCGAGCTTGTTCGTGCGCTTGCGCCCCTTGTACCGTTTATGTATCTTGAAAGTGTTTGCGACGGCATTTTGAAAGGCTTAGACCAACAAACACATACCTTTGCTTACAGTGTCGTTGACTCGGTTTCGCGCATTGCGTTGATAATGCTTTTTGTCGGCGGCTACGGTATGAATTCGTTTTTACTGATAATGGTTTACAGCAACCTTTTAACTTCACTGCTGAATTTGCGCCGACTTTTAAAGGTTACGAAAACGCATCTTTCGGCAATGCGATTTATCGTGTTGCCGCTTGGTATGTGCATACTATCGGCGACTGTGGGCGGTCTTGCCGTAAATGCCGCCGACGGGAATATTGCCAAGGCGGTTTTCGGTACGGTTGCCATAAGCGGCACATATTGCTTGGCATATGCTTTTTCAGGACTTGGTAACGGTGTGAAAGAGTAAAAAATAAAAGGCTGTAAAACTTGAGTTTTTACAGCCTTAGTTTGTTATATTACATCAATTACTTCTATAATGCCCGATGAATGGTACAGTGACGGGGTGATTTTTACGGTATAGCCCCTGCCGCTGTCGCTAACCCATTCAAATTTGCGTTTTCTCGGCAATGCACAAGCATCGAACAGTGTCATAATAACACCGCCGTGGGTTATTATTGCGGCATTGGTAATGCCTCGGCTAAGCATATCCTCGACAACTCGGCGAAAGCCAACACAAACACGAACCGCAAAATCGCGGTTGCCCTCTCCGCCCGGCGGCGACGGCTTCTTGCCCGCAATCCATTCGCGATAAGCCTCGTTATTATCAAGCTGTTCACCGTTAAGCCCCTCGAATTCGCCGAAATCGTATTCACGCAGTTCATCAACGATAATTGCCGAATTTTCGGGGTAAATCATTATGCCAGATTGCAGACAGCGGCGCATAGGACTTGAATAAAGCTGTTGCACGGTGGGGTAAATACCCTCGGCGGCAAGCTTTTCAAGCTCGTCCGCCCCCTCAAGCGTAAGTGCGACATCCGTTTTGCCGATGTACAAGCCCTCGGAATTGGCAACTGTTTTGCCGTGGCGAATTAAATGTATTGTCAATGAGTGCATACGACCCCTCCGAAATTACAAATTGTATAATTTGGTATTGATTTTGCTTAAATTATACAGTATAGTATAATTATACTATATAACCGCTGTTATTTCAAGGGGGAACGGTAATGGCACTTAACAAATTTTCGGAAATAATATCGGCAACACGCCGTCGCAGGGGAATTTCGCAAAAACAGGCGGCGTTAGAGCTTGGAATATCGCAGGCACTTTTGTCGCATTACGAAAACGGAATACGCGAATGTTCGCTTGATTTTTTGGTGCGCCTTGCCGAATATTACGGCGTAAGCTGTGACTATCTTTTGGGTCACAGCACGGCAAAAACATCGCGAACCGCCGCGGCGCAAAGGCAAAGAAGTCTTACAAGAACACTTGAGGCGGTCTTGCTGCTGTGCGAGCGTGCCGATGACGAAAGCCTGCGTTCAAGCGTTACCGAGTATTATAAATACAGTCTTTACCGCGGTTTAAAGCTGTTTGACGGTGTTTGCGACGGACTGTATTTCGAGGGCGAGGATATTTGTATGAATTTTGCAGGCAGTCTTGCCGAAATTGCATTTGCACGCGCAAAATCTGCCGCAGATGAAATAAAGGATATGGATTTACCTATGCACGAGGGCAGCTTGGAATATCCGTCACAGATAATCAACGATGTCGAAACCGCGCTGTATGAAAAAAAGTTACTTTAAAATCCGCAAAAACGCAAAAAATAGCTTTTAGTTTAGTGCGCGGTGTGTTATACTTATATATTATAGTGTAAAGCAGTTGTATATCGGTGAAAAATCGGTTTTGTTTTCGGTGCAAGGAGGTGCGTAGTATGAGGACTGTAAAGCGTTTTATTGCGGCGACTGTTGCCGCAATAAGTGTGCTTTTTTGCGCAGGTTGCGGCGGTGAATATGCGCTTGGCGGCGGTTTACTGCGTGCGCCGCGTTCCGACGGAACAGTCGCCGAGATACGCGCCGCACTGAAACGCGCCTCGGTAACCAACTACACCCTGAAAACTCCGCGAGAGGGAGAGTATCGCTCGGCGTACATTTTGCGCGACCTTGACGGCAACGGCGATACCGAGGGTATTGTTTTTTACAGCGTTAAGGACGGCAAGAAAGAGGAATTGCATTTTTCGGTTGTGTCGAAAAGCGGCAGGCGCTTTACCGTGACAAGTGACACGGTGCTTGTCGGGTCGGACATTGAAAGCGTTGATTTCGGTGACCTGAACGGCGACGGTAATACCGAGCTTTGTATTGCGCGCAGTATATACGGCGCACCCGAAACAAGACTTTCGGTTTACCAAATTTCGCGCGGTATTCCCGTTGAATGGTACGACGGAAGTTATACCGACTATATTATTTGCGATTTGGACGATGATGACCGCGAGGAGCTTGCGGTTTTTCAGCTGAACGAAACCGAAAACACAGCGGTTTGCCGACTTTTTAAGGAATCGGGCGGCAAGCTGATCGAAACTGGCGGTATAGGACTTGACGGTAAAATATCGGTAATTAAAAGAATTACCGAAACGACGGTAGACGGCTCGCCTGCGCTGTTTGTCGATGCGTATGACGGCGCAACCGCATATTTCACTGAAATTATTGTGTGCAAGGGCGGTAAGCTTTCGGTACCGCTGTATGAGCAGTCACGGCAAAGCAGCTTGCTGACATCGCGCTACCTGAATATTGTGTGCGAGGATGTCGACGGCGACGGTAATATAGAAATACCGTGTATGACGGCATTGCCGTCTGGCACCGACGCACAAAACACGCTGTATCTTACCGATTGGAAAGGGTATTCGAACGGCAAATTGCAAAGCAAGGAGCTTTCGGTTATTTCAAAGCAACTGCAATATAAATTTATTATAGACCCGCTTTGGCAAAGCAAATTCAGCATTGTAGCCGCCGAGGGTGACGGAATGAATTTTTACGCATACAGCACCGCCGACGGCTTTGGGGAATGTCTTTTTAAAATTCGCGCCGCACCTATCGGCGAAAGTAAAAAATCGGCAGGTGACAAGGCGTTTACCGTGGGTGAAACAGAAAAGACGGTGTATACAGCCGAAATTACGGAATACGGAAAGAAAATGAATTTCGACGAAAAAACAATAACGGATAATTTCAGAGAAATGGGAGTAGACAAAGAATGAAAAGAATTTTGATAGTAGAGGACGAAACCGCGATACGCGAGTTTGAGGTTATAAATTTAAAACGCGGCGGCTATGAAACGGTGGAAGCCGAAACGGGCGAGGATGCGCTGAGAATTTTCGACGAATGTCACTGCAATTTCGATATTGTTTTGCTGGATATTTCAATGCCCGGTATGGACGGCTTTACGGTTTGTAAAGAGCTGCGCAAAAAAAGCCCCGCACTCGGCATAATTATGCTGACTGCGCGCACGCAGGAAATGGACAAGATAAACGGTCTTATGATAGGTGCCGATGACTACATAACAAAGCCTTTCAGCCCGTCGGAGCTGCTTGCGCGTGTTGACAGCCTTTATCGCCGTGTCGAAATGCTCGGCAGCAAGGCAAATAACGGCGATGTAATAAAGCTTGGGCAGTTTGTGCTTGACTTGCGCCGTCGCTCGTTGACAAAGAACGACAGGAATATTGAGCTTACACAGGTTGAGTTTCAAATTATAGAATATTTCTTTAAAAACCCCGATGTTGCGCTTGACAGAACCGATATTTTAAACAAGGTTTGGGGCGACAGCTATGTCGGTGAGGAAAAAATCGTCGATGTAAATATAAGACGACTCAGGATGAAGATTGAGGATAACCCCTCGCACCCCGATAACCTCATAACCGTTTGGGGTATGGGATATAAATGGAAAACGGAGTAGTTTTGTATGGCTGCGGAAATTAAGGTAAAGGGCATTACACGCCGCTGGATGGTCAACATTTTGTCCACCGTTGTTATAGGTGTGCTTGCCGTTGAAATTGCGTTCGGACTTTTTATATATTCGTATTTTTGCAATATTGCGCGTGCCGATGCCGACAGCTTTGCACGGTATTTCACGGGGCTTAGTTACAGCACCGCCGAAAATTTTGCAACCTCGGCAAGAGAGTATGTCGGCAAGTTTCAGCACGCCGACAGTATGCAGGTGCAAATTTTCGACAGCGACGGTAAGCTTGTTGCGGATACTTCGGGTGTTATGATTCAGACCGACACGGCGCCCGATTATGCCGAGGCACTTAAAAACAGCGGCGGTATAGGCAGTTATGTCGGTAAATCAAGCACGGGCGAGCATATTATGGCGGAAACCTTTTTGCTGAACGACACGGGTAACGGTGTAAACGGGGCGGTGCGTTGGGTAATTTCAATGACCCCGATTTACAAAAGCTTTGCCGTGTCTGTTACAATTGCGGTGGTTTTCGGCGTGGTTTTGGTACTGTTTGTGGCAATTTCCGGCAGGTATTTTAACCGTTCTATCGTCGTTCCCGTGCAAGAGGTCAGCCGTACCGCGCGCAAAATAGCGATGGGTGATTTCCACGCACGACTTACCGTAAAAGAAAGCGATGAAATAGGCGAGCTTTGCGACACGATAAATTATATGGCAAACGAGCTTAGTAATGCCGAGGATATGAAAAACGATTTTATCTCGTCGGTATCGCACGAGCTGAGAACGCCGCTGACAGCCATAAAGGGCTGGGGCGAAACGCTGAAAATGGCGGCAACCTCTGGCGATGACGAGCTTACCGAAAAGGGTATAGATGTTATTTTAAGCGAGGCTGACCGTTTGCAGGGCTTGGTTGAAGAATTGCTTGATTTTTCGCGTATTCAGTCGGGCAGACTTTCGGTCAATATGTCGCTTATAGATATTGCTGGCGTTATAGACGATGCGGCGTCGATGTATGATGAGATAGCAAGAAGACACGGCATCTCCGTTCGTGTTATTCGCCCACACAGCCTACCGCAGGTTACGGGCGACCTGAACCGTTTGAAACAGGTTTTTATAAATATTATAGACAATGCGGTTAAGTACACAAAATCCGACGGCTTTGTGGATATTAGGGTGAATGTCGAGGAAGGCTTTATTCGCGTTATTATAAGTGACACGGGCGTCGGCATACCCGAAAAGGATATCGACCGCGTTAAAGAAAAGTTTTTCAAGGCGAACAAGACCGTTCGCGGCAGTGGCATAGGGCTTGCCGTTGCCGACGAAATTTTAAAGCAGCATGAGGGTCTGCTGTTTATAGAAAGCCGTGAGAATGAGGGTACGACGGTTACGGTTGTACTGCCCGTCGCAGTCGAGAAAGACGGCGTTACCGAAACGCCGCAGGTTGAAATAAAACCGACCGAGCTTAACACAGTACCCGAAAGCGATGAAGAGTCGGTATAGCATTACAAGGTGAAATTCAAACGGCACTCGGTGTGCATTGAAAGGATAAGGTGATAATATGCAGAAGAAAACCTCTATCGGCGGACAGGCGGTTATCGAGGGCATTATGATGAAAGGCCCCAAAAAGACCGCACTTGCCGTTCGTTTGCCCGACGGTGAAATAGATGTCGAATATTTGCAGGAAAAGCACCTGCGCGATAAATGCGCATTTTGGGGCTTGCCCGTTATTCGCGGCGTGGTCGGTTTTATAGAAAGTATGATAATCGGATACCGCGCAATGATGATTTCAGCCGAAAAATCGGGCTTTGCAGACGAGGACAACAGCAAAGAAAAAAATAAAGAAGAGAAAAAGGACGGCGCGGCATCGGTTCTTATGAGCGCGCTTATGGTAATTGCGTCGGTTCTCGGCGTGGCACTCGGCGTAGTGCTGTTTATGTACCTGCCTGCATTGCTTTTCGACCTTGCAAACCGCGCCGCAGGCTCGGCACTAACCCCTTTAAAGGCGGTTTTCGAGGGGATACTTAAAATCGCGATTTTCTTTTGCTATATGCTTTTGGTTTCGCGAATGAACGATATAAGGCGCGTTTTCAGCTACCACGGTGCAGAGCATAAAACAATTTTCTGCTATGAAAAGGGCTTGGAGCTTACGGTGGAAAATGTAAGAACACAGGGGCGTTTTCATCCGCGTTGCGGCACATCGTTTATGATACTTATGCTTGCCGTGGGTATACTTATCGGCGTGGTTTTGACATGGTGCTTTCCCGTGCTTGCCGACTCGGGCTTTCGCGCGGCGTGGGTGCTTATAAAAATACTTATTTTGCCGCTTGTCTGCGGTATAGGATACGAGCTTTTAAAGCTTTGCGGCAGACACGACAACGCGCTTACCCGTATTATCGCGGCGCCGGGTATGTGGATGCAACGCATAACCACTAACGAGCCTGACGACAGTATGATTGAGGTTGCAATTGCCTCGCTTAAAGCGGTGCTTCCCGATAACCCCGACGAGGATAATTGGTAATGACCGCAAAAGCAATTGCCAAAGAGGTTGAAAAAATAATAAAAAACGCCGCAGGCGATGACGCGGCGTTTGAGGCACGCCTGCTTGTTTGCACACTTTTGAAAATCAGCCGCACCGCATTTTTTGCCGATATTGCAACGGTAAAAGACGATGACTGCAAAAAGATACTTGCCGCAGCGGCTCGCCGTGCAGAGGGATACCCGTTGCAGTACATTTTGGGCGAATGGGAGTTTTTCTCTTTACCGTTTATCGTCGGCGAGGGCGTGCTTGTACCGCGTGCCGATACCGAAATCTTGGTGGAATGTGCGTTGGAATTTTTAAAAAACCACGAAAAGGCACAGGTTGCCGACCTTTGCGCAGGCAGTGGCTGTGTTGGAATTGCGGTTGCGAAAAACAGCACTGATGCCGAGGTAACCGCTTATGAAAAAAGCGATGCGGCATTTGCATTTCTTGAAAAAAACATCGCGCTTAACGGTGCGGCGGTTACAGCGAAAAAAGCCGATATTTTAATACCGCCCGAAAAAAGCTTTGACCTGATACTTTCCAACCCACCTTACATAGAAAGTGCGGTGATACCGACGCTTGAAAAAGAGGTGCTTTGCGAACCCGAAATGGCTCTTGACGGCGGTGCTGACGGCTTGCTTTTTTACCGCACTATCGCCGAAAAATGGCGTAAAAATCTAAAAATCGGCGGCGCGATTATGGTGGAAATAGGCTATAATCAACGCTGCGCGGTGTGCGATATTTTTAATGCCGCGGGGCTTTGCGGTGTGCGCTGTGTTAAAGATAACGGCGGCAACGACAGGGTGGTAATAGGTTACAGGTAAAAAACATTTGTTTTTTGTCGATATATAGTATATAATTAAATTATAAATAAAACCCGAAAGGACACGGTGATTATAATGGCAGATGATAAAGGTAAGGCACTTGCCACGGCGTTGGCACAAATAGAAAAGCAG
>CAZIEH010000018.1:0-16149 GCA_964538695.1 uncultured Eubacterium sp.
TGTGAGGAGGCCTGCTTTTTTTAGTGCAGGGCGAAGGCTCTCGTCATACTGCAAAAGTGCGCGTGCAATACCGTGACGGATAGCACCTGCCTGACCTGTAACACCGCCGCCAGCAACGCGACAAACAATGTCGAACTTATCTGCGGTTTCGGTGATAGCCAAAGGCTGACGAGTGATGAGCTTTAAAGTTTCAAGACCGAAATAATCGTCGATATCGCGGTCATTGATTGTGATTTTACCGGTACCGTTGTAAACACGAACGCGTGCTACCGAGCTTTTTCTTCTGCCGGTGCCGTAGAAATAAGGTTTTCCTTCAAACATACTTCAAATACCTCCCGATTAAAATTCGTAAACTTCGGGCTTCTGTGCAGCATGGTTATGCTCAGTGCCTGCGTATACACGCAAACGGGTGAGAGCAGCACGGCCGATAGTTGTGTCGGGAACCATTCCCTTAACAGCGTACTCCATTGCAAGCTCGGGCTTGGTGCTCATAAGAGTTTTGTACTGTGTCTCTTTAAGACCGCCGATGTAACCCGAATGGGTGCGATGGAACTTTTGCTCTAACTTTTTACCGGTTAAAACGACCTTGTCGGCATTGATAACGATTACATGATCGCCACAGTCAACATGAGGTGTAAATTCCGGTTTAACTTTACCGCGAAGAAGGTCGGCTACAACAACTGCAACACGGCCAAGCGGTTTGTCAGCAGCGTCAACAATATACCATTTACGCTGCATATCCTGTGCTTTTGCCATAAAAGTGGACATAACTTCTTACCTCCGATTAGTTTTTGAACGCTTGTTATGATACCATACCGCGCGCCGATTGTCAATATTTTTTTCGAATTTTTTTAATTTAAAAAACAGGTTCTTCTGTTTTCTTTTGTTTTCTCGCGTTTTCTCGTTTTTTCGAAGTTATGATTTTTAAAAAATATAATTGCACAACCGCATATACATATAAAAAGCATTATTTGAGAAATATTGCGTTGACATATTTCGCGGTTTAAGGTAAAATATAACTGTATTAAAATGTTAAGGAGACTGATGTATGAAACCCGTGTATAACAGAATACTTTTAAAATTAAGCGGAGAAGTACTTGCAGGCAGTAATAAAACCGGTATTGATTTCGATACCGTTATGACAATTGCCGAAAGCATAAAAAAAGTTGTTGATATGGGCACGCAGGTTGCCATAGTCGTTGGCGGCGGCAACTTTTGGCGCGGTCGCTCAAGCGGCGAAATGGACAGAACCCGTGCCGACCATATGGGTATGCTGGCAACGGTTATCAACTCGCTCGGTCTTGCCGACGGTCTTGAAAAGGTCGGTCTTACCGTTCGCGTGCAAACGGGTATAGAAATGCGTGAAATTGCCGAGCCGTATATTCGTAACAAGGCGGTTCGCCACCTTGAAAAGGGCAGAGTTGTCATTTTCGGTTGCGGAACGGGTAACCCGTTCTTTTCTACCGATACGGGTGCCGCACTTCGCGCCGCGGAAATAGATGCCGATATTATTTTCAAGGCGACGAATGTTGACGGCGTTTACGACAGCGACCCGAAAACAAATCCGAATGCTGTAAAATTCGACAGTATTTCGTATATGGATGTTTTAAACAAGGGTCTGCATGTTATGGACAGCACGGCGGCATCGCTTTGTATGGACAACGGCTTGCCGATACTCGTCTTTAACCTTAATGATCCCGAAAACATTGTTCGCGCCGTTAAGGGCGAAAGCGCAGGCACAATAGTAAAATAATTTTCACGGAGGTTGTTTTTTATGAAACAGGCTATAACAAAAACAGAAGAAAGAATGAATAAGTGCATACAGGCTTTAGAGCGCAATTTCAACACAATTCGCGCAGGTCGCGCAAATGCGGCGGTGCTTGACAAAATTCAGGTAGAGTACTATGGTGTACCCACGCCGATACAGCAAATGGCGGCTGTTTCAAGCCCAGATCCGCGCACATTGCAAATACAGCCTTGGGACAAAACCACGCTTAAAGAAATAGAAAAAGCCATACAGACCTCCGACCTCGGTATAAATCCGCAAAATGACGGTGATGTTATAAGACTTAACTTTCCGCCCCTTACAGAGGAGCGCCGCCGCGAGCTTGCAAAAGAGGTTAAAAAGATGGCGGAGGATGCCAAAATCGCGGTTCGCAACTGTCGCCGCGACGGTATAGATGCAATTAAGGCACTTAAAAAGAACAACGAGATTACAGAGGACGAACAGTCCGACGGTGAAAAGAAAATTCAAAAAGTAACCGATAAGTTTTGTGCGGAGGTCGACACTATGACCGCCGCAAAAGAAAAGGAAATAATGGCGATATAGTCGTGTTGACCTCGGGTCGGCGTGAGGCGTACACCCTACGGTGAGTCGTTTCGTGCCGGCCTAAAAGCATTTTTAAAAGGTAATTACAATTTTGGGGGTGTAAAGCTATGTCGCTGTTTAAAGCAAAGCAAAAGGCTGTTTTGGGGCCTATGCCTCAGCACATTGCTATTATTATGGACGGTAACGGCAGGTGGGCGAAAAAACGCGGACTGCCGCGCTCGGCAGGGCACGGTGCAGGCGCGTCTACCTTTAAGGCGATTGCCCGTTACGGCAACAAAATAGGGCTTAAATATATGACTGTTTACGCCTTTTCAACAGAAAACTGGAAACGACCTAAAGAAGAAGTTGACAATATTATGCAGCTTCTGCGCGATTATTTAAAGAATGCGAAAAATTTTAAAGATGAAAATATCAAGGTGCGGTTTATCGGCGACAGGTCACCACTTGCCGAGGATATAGTTGCGCTTATGGAGGATGCCGAGAAGGAGTCGGCAAATGCCACGGGTATGCACCTTAACATAGCACTTAATTACGGCGGTCGCGACGAAATTACAGCGGCGGTGCGCAAAATTGGAAATGAAGTAAAAAACGGTGAGCTTGAACCCGAAAAAATCGACGAAAGCACCATTTCCGAAAAACTGTATACCGCGGGTCAGCCCGACCCCGATATGATTATTCGCCCAAGCGGCGAATTTAGACTTTCGAACTATCTTATTTGGCAATCGGCATATTCGGAATTTTGGTTTTCCGACATTCTTTGGCCCGATTTTAAGCCGCGCCATCTTGAACACGCGATAAATGAATTCAGGCACAGAAACCGTCGCTTCGGCGGAGTTTAACAGGTAGGTGTTTAGTAATGAAAACAAGGATTATTTCAGCCGCCGTCGGCATAGTCTTGCTTGCCGCGGCAATTGCAGTCGGTGTTCACATTCCCTTGGTTATGTGCATAGCGTTTTCACTGCTTTGTATGATTGGTACTTATGAAATGCTTAAAAACACGGGGTTTGTTAAAAGCTCGGAAATGCTTACAGCCGCACTTGTTTTCAGCTTTGTTGACCCTTTTCTCACAACAGGAATAATACATTTCGATGAAAAGTATATAATATTACTGTACTACCTTGTGCTTGCGGTAATTACGGTTGCTTGCCACAAAAATGTAGATGCAGTGACATTGCTTTCGGCGGCAATAGTGCCGACGGTGCTTTCAATGTGCTTTTCCGCGCTTTACACCCTTTTTGCGGTAAACGGTGCGGCACTGTTCTATTTTGTCGCGGTGCTGTTGTTTGCGTGGGGCAGTGATACAGCGGCATATTTCGGCGGCACATTTTTCGGCAAGCACAAGCTTGCGCCCGAAATAAGCCCCAAAAAAACGGTCGAGGGTGCAGTCTGCGGCGTTTTTGGCAGTGTTTTGCTGTCTGTCGTTGCGTGGGTTATTTACAAGCGTGTCGATGCGGTAAATATCACCATCGTTACCGTAATATTTTCTGCGACTGTTTTTTCCGTTTTCGGAATGTTGGGCGATTTGCTTACTTCGCAAATAAAACGCCGTGTGGGTATAAAGGATTTCGGCAATATTATGCCCGGTCACGGCGGTGTTATGGACCGCTTTGACAGTGTTTTGTTCATCGCACCGTTTTTCAAAGCGTTTTTAGAGCTTAAAAATGTTATATAAGGTAATAATATGATGAAAAGCTATAACGATAAATCTATTACAATTCTCGGCTCAACGGGGTCGATAGGAACGCAGGCACTTACGGTCGCGCGAAAGCATGGCTTTAAAATCAAGGCTCTTACGGCAGGCGGTAATTATAAGCTTTTAGAGCAGCAAGCGCGAGAATTTCACCCTGAAAAGGTGTGCCTTGCCGATGAAAATGCGGCAAAGACACTTAAAACAGGTCTTGCAGATACCGATATTGCGGT
Source organism: uncultured Eubacterium sp. (assembly GCA_964538695.1). Lineage (GTDB taxonomy): Bacteria > Bacillota > Clostridia > Oscillospirales > Acutalibacteraceae > UMGS1532. Next base: position 4,250 of record CAZIEH010000018.1, read on the forward strand.
TTTCGGCGGCAGTAAGGCGATTGAGGAAATTGCCGCCCAAAAGTGCGACACGGTGCTGAATGCCATTGTCGGCATTGCAGGTCTTGCGCCCACACTTGCCGCAATAACAGCCAAAAACACCGTTGCACTTGCAAACAAGGAAACTATGGTTTGCGGCGGCGAGCTTGTCACCGAGGCGGCACGCAAAAACGGCGTTTCAATTCTGCCTGTTGACAGCGAGCATTCGGCGATTTTCCAATGCTTGCAGGGTATACCGGAGGGGGCAGTTTCAAAAATACTGCTTACCGCATCGGGCGGCCCGTTTTTCGGTAAAACAAAAAAAGAGCTTGAAAATGTTACTGTTGCCGAGGCGCTGAATCATCCGAATTGGTCGATGGGGGCGAAAATCACCGTCGATTCGGCAACTATGATGAACAAGGGGCTTGAGGTTATCGAGGCAATGCACCTTTTCGGCGTATCTGCCGACGATATAGAAATTACGGTGCATAGGCAAAGCATTGTACATTCCGCGGTCGAAACCGTCGACGGCGCGCTTATTGCACAGCTCGGCGTGCCCGATATGTGTCTGCCAATACAGTACGCACTGACTTACCCCGAAAGAAAAGAGTGCCCTTGCAAAAGGCTTAGTCTTAACGATATAGGAACATTGACATTTGAAAAGCCCGATTTGGAAACCTTTTCCTGCTTGGCGGCTTGTCTTAAAGCGGCAAAGCAGGGCGGCTTGCGTCCTGCGGCGGCGAACGGCGCGGGTGAAGCGGCTGTTGCGCTGTTTCTTGACGGTAAAATCGGCTTTTGCGATATCGGCAGGCTTGTTACCGCGGCGGTCGATGATATGCCGCACAAGCCTACATTTACAATAGACGATGTTTATGCCGCGGATACTGCGGCGCGTGAATTTGTAAAAAGAAATATATAATGTGGCGGTGATTTATTATAAACTGTACAGCGGCTTTAAACCTTTATAATATTTGGAACAGCGTTTGGCCGTATCTTGTGGCGGTATTGCTGTTTGTTGTTATGATTATCGTTCACGAATTCGGACACTTCATTTTTGCGAAAATGCTGGGTGTGCGTGTAAACGAGTTTTCGGTCGGTTTCGGCCCGATAATTTTCAAAAAGCAGGGTAAAGAAACGCTTTATGCGGTTCGCGCCATACCCTTCGGCGGTTATTGCGCTATGGAGGGCGAGGACGAAACAAGCACCGACGAGCGCGCATTTTGCAACAAGGCACCGTGGCGCAGATTTCTTATAGTCGCCGCAGGTGCGCTGTTTAATATCATATTCGGCTTGGTGCTTGTTATGGTTTATTTTGCCCCTGCAAAGGCTATTGCGACCAACACCGTGGCATCATTTGCCGAAAATGCCGTAAGCTGTAACTACGGTCTTCAAGAGGGTGATATACTGCTTGCGGTCGACGGCAGAAGCTGTCTTACCGCGAACGAAATAGGCTATGCCTTTTCGGCGGTAGAGGATAATAAAATTGATTTGCTTGTTCGCCGCGACGGTGAAAAGCTTTTGCTTAAAAGTGTAGAGTTCAAGGCGTACGAGGAGGACGGCATAAGGTATCTTGCGCGCGACTTTAACTTTGTCTACGCCGAAAATAATTTTAAAACCTATATAACACAGTCGGTAAAATATACCGTTTCTTTCGGTAGAACAGTTTGGTTCTCGCTTATAGACCTTTTGGGCGGAAGGTTTTCTTTAAACGAGGTTTCGGGGCCTGTCGGTGTGGCATCGGCAATAGGCTCGGCAACGCGTGTCGGTATAGATACACTTTTGCCGATACTTTGCCTTATCACCATAAACCTCGGAATATTCAACCTTTTGCCCGTTCCTGCACTTGACGGCGGCAGACTTGTGTTTATTTTGGTTGAAATGATTATTCGCAAGCCCGTACCCCAAAAGTACGAGGCGATTGTACACGCGATAGGCTTTATATTGCTTATGGGATTTTTGGCACTTATAACACTTAAAGATATTGTGGGATTTTTTGTATAACGGAGTGATTTTTTGTGGCACGGCGTTTCTCGCGACAGGTTACGGTAGGTAGTTTAAAAATTGGCGGCGATGCACCCGTAACGGTGCAGTCTATGCTGAATTTTTCGGCACACGATATTGATGGCAGTATCAGTCAGGCACGCGCTCTTGAGGCGGCAGGGTGTGATATTATTCGCGCCGCCGTACCCGATAAAGAGGCGGTAAAGCTTATTGCCGCACTGAAAGAAAGTGTAAATACGCCGATAGTTGCCGATATACATTTCGACTACCGTCTTGCGCTTGAATGTGTTGCCGCAGGTGTTGACAAAATTCGCATAAACCCGGGCAATATAGGCAGTGACGATAATGTTAAAAAGGTTGCCGACGCCTGCGCAAATGCCGCAATACCCATAAGAATAGGGGTCAACTCGGGCTCGCTTGAAAAGAGCTGTCTTGAAAAATACGGCTCGCCCTGTGCCGCCGCTATATTCGAAAGCGGTATGTACCACGCAAGGCTTTTGGAAAAATTCGATTTTCACGATATTGTGCTGTCGCTTAAAGCCTCCGACACGGTGCAAGCGTTCGAGGCTTACCGTTACGCCGCAGATAGGTGCGACTATCCGCTTCACCTCGGGGTTACCGAGGCAGGCACGCGCCGTATGGGCATTATAAAATCCGCGGCAGGTATAGGCGGCTTGTTGCTTTCGGGTATAGGTGATACAATTCGCGTTTCTTTAACCGACTCGCCAGTCGAGGAGGTTGCGGCAGGAATTGATATTTTAAAGGCTTGCGGTCTTCGCGACGGTGGTGTGCGCTTTGTTTCCTGTCCCACCTGCGGCAGAACAAAAATAGACCTTATAGGTCTTGCGCAAAGGGTCGAAAAAGCACTTGAAAATTGCAAAAAAAGTATTACTGTCGCCGTTATGGGCTGTGCCGTAAACGGCCCCGGTGAAGCACGCGAGGCGGATATAGGCGTTGCAGGCGGTGACGGTTGCGGTCTTATTTTCAAAAAAGGCGAAATTCTTTGCAAGGTCGATGAATCCGAGCTTTTACCGCGACTTTTGGCTGAAATTGATAAATTGTAATTTAACGGAGATTTTGGAATGATAAGTACAACCTTTTCAGAGCTATTCGGGGGGTATCTTGACTCTACCGACAGCGCACTCGGTGCAGGTACCGTGAATAAATGCGATATTGACCAAAAAACGCGCACGCTGACGGCAGAGCTTTATTTCAATACATATGTCAGGCGCGGTGTTATCGATGCCGCCGCCGTTACTTTGCGCACGGTGCTTATGCTGTCTGCGGTAAAATTCGACGCAGTTTTTCCGAGTGAGGCTTTTTGTCCGTCTGCCTGTGCCGATATTTCGGCGTGTCTGAAAGCACAAAGCTGTCAGTTCAACGGCTTTCTTGAGGGGGCAAAGTATACCCTAAAGGGCGACGAGCTTAATATAGAGCTTATGCACGGCGGCGTGGAAACTCTTGAGAATTTGGAATTTTGCAAGCGGTTTTCACAGCTGGTAAATCAGTGGTTTTCGCGCAGTGTTACTGTGTCTTTCAGCGGTGTTACCGAGCAGACCGAGATAGAGCGTAATTTAATTGTCGCCGAGCCGCCAAAGCCAAAGGCGGCACCCACGCCTGTGCCGTCACAGCCGCAAAAGGCGCAGTCCAAGCAAGCCGCACCGCCGAAGCCACTGCCGCCGAAGATAGAGTGCGATACTTCTGTACCGCCGCCCGACGGCTTGCCCGTCTACCTTAATACGGCAAGGCTGTTTTACGGCAGAAAAATAGATACCAATGTTAAAAAGCTGATTGATGTTCATCCGCTTGAGGATATGGAGGCTACCTGCGACTTTTCGGGTTGGGGCGAAATATCGGGACTTGAGGTGCGCGATATCAATACCAAGCGCGGCCCTATGAAAGGTGTTAATTTTTCGTTCAGCGATTACACGAACTCCGTTCGTGCGAAAATGTTTTTAAGTACCGAGCAGTTGGAGGCTCTGACTCCGCTGAAAAACGGCGTTTGCGTTGTTGTGAACGGTGTGTACAAGTATGACCGTTGGCTTAATGAATTTATTGTAGATGTTAAGGCTCTTGCTGATTTGCAAAAGTATGAAAAGACCGATAAGCACGACGGCTTGCGCCGTGTAGAGCTGCACTGCCATACCAATATGTCGGCAAAGGACGCGGTTACCGCAGGCGACAAGATTGTCGAGCAGGCATTTAAATGGGGTCACAAGGCTATTGCAATTACCGACCACGGCGTTGTTCAGTCATACCCTGCGGCGGCGGCAGCCGTTAAAAAGATACGCAAAGGCGGCGGTGATTTTAAGGTTATTTACGGTGTCGAGGCGTATTTTGTCGATGACGAGCGTAACGATATCGACTCAATGACCGCGAAAGAGGCGGCAAAGCACCGCTATCACCAAATTATACTTGTCAAAAACCTTACGGGTCTTAAAAACCTTTATAAGCTTGTGTCCAAGGCACATTTAGAGGATTTCAAGGGCAGACCGCTTACCAAAAAGACAAATATCGATAAGCACCGCGAGGGACTTATTTTGGGCAGTGCGTGCGAGGCAGGCGAGCTTTACCGCGCCATCGTCGACGGCGCACCGCACGACGAGCTTGTGCGTATTGCAAGCTATTACGATTACCTTGAAATTCAGCCGCTTGGCAATAACGAATTTATGGTTCGCGACTCTGTAAAGCCAGATAAGGTTGAAAAGAACGGCAATGTTGTGCCTAACAGACTTCGCCATGTAACAAGTATGGAGGTTATTAAGGACTTTAACCGCAAGGTGGTCGAAATTGCCGACGAGCTTGGCAAGCCCGTTGTTGCCACTGGTGATGTTCACTTTCTGCGTAAGGAAGATGAAATAATAAGAAAAATTATGCTTGCAGGACAAGGGTTTGATGATTTCGACCTGCAAGCTCCGCTTTATCTTAAAACCACTGATGAAATGCTTGAGGATTTCAGCTATTTCGGCGAACGCGCAAAGGAATTTGTTATAGATAACCCGAACAAAATTGCCGAAATGGTTGACGATGATGTTATCCCCGTGCCAGAGGGCAACTATCCGCCCGTTATCGAGGGCTCGGACGAGCTGTTGCACAAAATTTGTTGGGACAGGGCAATGAATATGTACGGCGAGGACGGCGTTATTCCCGAAATCGTGTCAAGCCGACTTGATGAAGAGGTATCCTCAATTATCAAAAACGGTTATTCCATAATGTACATTTCTGCGCAAAAGCTTGTTGCTTACAGCGAAGAAAACGGCTATCTTGTCGGCTCGCGTGGTTCTGTCGGTTCTTCTTTTGCCGCGACTATGGCAGGTATTTCCGAGGTCAACCCCTTGCCGCCGCACTATGTTTGTCCGAATTGCCGCCATTCCGAATTTTTCGATGATGGCTCGGTAGGCTCGGGCTTTGACCTGCCCGAAAAGAATTGCCCGAAATGCGGCACGGCATATTTGCGCGACGGTCACGATATACCGTTTGCAACCTTCTTGGGCTTTAAGGGCGATAAGGTTCCCGATATCGACCTTAACTTTTCCGACGAATTTCAAAGTGAAGTGCAAAAATATACCGAAACACTTTTCGGCAGTGAAAATGTTTTTAAGGCAGGTACAATATCCACTATCGCCGAAAAAACCGCATTTGGCTTTTCAAAGGCGTATGCCGAGAAAAAAGGCATTGTTTTAAGCAATGCCGAGCTTAACCGTCTTGCCGCACTTGTCGAGGGGGCAAAGATAAAGCAGACCACGGGTCAGCACCCTGCCGGTATGATTGTTGTTCCGCGCGACAAAGAAATATACGATTTCTGTCCCGTACAGCACCCTGCCGACGATGTTAATACCGATATTATTACAACGCATTTCGACTTTCACTCTATTCACGATACTATTTTAAAGCTTGACGAGCTGGGCCATGTTGTTCCGACTACATATAAGTATCTTGAGGAATATACCGGCATACCCGTGAACGGCATTTCTATGAGTGACCCTGCCGTATACAGCCTTTTTGTTTCTACCGAGGCGCTGGGCGTAACACCCGAACAAATCGACTCTAAAACAGGCACATTCTGTATCCCCGAGTTCGGCACAAAGTTTGTTCGCGATATGCTTATTGACTGTAAGCCGAAAAACTTTGCCGACCTGTTGCAGATTTCGGGTCTTTCGCACGGTACCGATGTTTGGCTCGGCAATGCCAAGGATTTGATTGATAACGGCACCTGTACCATTTCAGAGGTTATAGGAACGCGTGACAACATTATGATGTATCTTATACATAAGGGTATGAATCGTTCACGCGCGTTTAAAATTACCGAAACCGTGCGTAAGGGTCTTGTTGCCAAGGGTAAGGTTTCGGCAGAGGAATGGGGCGAGATGGAGGACGATATGCGCGCCGTAGATGTGCCCGAGTGGTATATTGACAGCTGTCACAAAATTAAGTATATGTTCCCCAAGGCGCACGCCGCCGCATATGTTATTTCGGCACTTAGGCTTTGCTGGTACAAGGTGTACCGTCCGCTTGAATTTTACTGTGCCTATTTCACCGCACGCCCCGATGATGTTGATGTACCCACTGTTATAAAGGGCAAGTCCGCCGTAAAGGCTTATATGACAATGGTAAAATCAAAGGGCAGAGATGCGGCGAAAAAAGAGCTTGATGTTTTTAACAATATGCTTATTATTAACGAGATGATGGAACGCGGTATAGAAATACTGCCCATAAATCTTAAAAAATCTCACGCCGTGAAATTCTTGCCCGAGGACGGTAAAATGCGTTTGCCGTTCGGCGCTATGTCGGGCATAGGCACAAATGCCGCCATTGCGTTGTACGAGGCGGCACAAAAGGGCAACTATCTTTCGAAAGAGGAATTCCGTATAGAGTCGGGTGTTTCAAAATCGGTTATCGAATCGCTTAACAATATCGGTGCCTTGGACGAGCTACCCGATACAAACCAAATGACATTGTTTTAGTGTGATAGTATGAGTATTTTTACAGTTCCCGTACCCGTAATCGAAACCAAGCGGCTTTCGTTGCGTGAGCTTAGACAAGCCGATGCCGCCGATACCTTTGCGTATTGCTCAAATCCGCTGTCGGCAAAATACGCGCTGTGGCACCCCCATACCGATATTGCCGAAACGCGAATGTATATTTCGTGGCAAAAGAAAATGTGGCGTCGCGGCGGCTTTGTGCTTTGGGCAATTGCCGCCAAAAGCACGGGCAAGGTTATAGGTACTTGCAGTCTTACAAAGGACAGCGGACAGACAGGCATTGCAGAGCTTGGATACGGTATTCTTTCGGAATGGTGGGGCAACGGATATTGTACCGAGGCGGTTTCTGCCGTGCTGGAGTACGCCTTTTCAGAGCTTGGCGCGGTTCGAATATATGCACGAATGTTGACCGAGAATACCGCGTCGGCAAGACTTGCGTGCCGCGTTGGTATGCAGTACGAGGGTACACTGAAAAAGGCGATTATCTGCAAGGGCAAGCCGCGTGACCTTGCGGTTTACGCGCTTACCGACGACAGCTATAAAAAATTAAAAAACGGGAGTATTGCGAATATGCAAAAAATAGAAAGCTTTAAAATCGACCATACAATTTTAAATCCTGGTATTTACACAAGCCGTGTCGACGGTGATATAACAACCTATGATATACGCTTTAAAAAGCCCAACGCAGGCGATTATATTGAAACAGCCGCCGCACATACGGTAGAGCATTTGTTTGCAACCTTTGTAAGAAACAGCGAGTTCCGCGATGAGATTATTTATTTCGGACCAATGGGCTGTCGCACGGGCTTTTACTTTTTGGTGCGCAGGGTTTCACCCGAAAATGTCATAAAACTTATTACCGACGCACTTAAATTTATTGCCGAATACAGCGGCGAAATTATGGGTGCTACCGAGGTTGAGTGCGGCAACTACCGCGAGCACGATTTGGCAGGTGCGACGACACTTGCCAAAAAAATGCTTTCCGATATTGAAAATTACACGGTAGAAATGCTTGAATATCCCGTTGCCGAAAAATAAGTAACTGCGATAGCGTTGCTTTTTATTGGCTATATTGCATAAAAACCTCGTCTTTTAATTGTATAAGGTGTGGAATGGTTACAAATATTGCAACTTTCAGTATAAAACGGTTGCAAATTTGTAACCGTTTTGTTATAATTAGTTTCGTTGGTAACAATTTTGTAACCGATAGGCTATTATTATATAAAAGACGAAGGGAATGAGTTTTTGATGAATAAGACGGCAAACGACAGTGTCGTAGGTGTCGGGTCTACCATCAAACGCGCAGGTTTGTTTTTTAGAAATAACCGAATAATAAAAGTATTAAAGAATAAAAAGACAATTCTTACCGTACCTATGGCGGCGGTAATAACAGCGATAGTTATGATGTCGCTTACATTTAATGTAAGCTATGCTGTTGCCGTAAGCTATAACGGCGAAACCGTCGGCTATGTTTCGTCATATGAGGTTTACGACGCGGCTGTCGACAAAATCGCAAGCAATACTGATGAAACGGTTAAAAGCTGTCTTGAAAAAACGCAGGTTAAGGACAGTGTTACCGCAGGTGTAACGGTTTTGTTTGATGAAGAGGATTTAACCGATGCATTGCTTGAAAGTATGCCGAATGTTACAAGGGCGGCTTTGATTTGCAAAAACGGCGAGCTACTTGCGCCTGTTAAGGATATACACACGGCACAGGCGGCATTGCAAAAATATTTAAGCGAAAGTTCAGCAGGACTTACTGACTGTGAATATATCGACGAGCTTTCGGTTATCGACGGATACTGCGCAAATGACGAGCTTTTGGGCTTGGATGGCGCACTTCTCGCACTTAGGGCGAATGTCGATATTCGCGGCACAAGAACGGTTGAAAAAACCGTAAGCGTGGAATATAAGACCGAGCGCACCGAAAGCGACAAGCTTTTGTCGGGTGAAACCTCGGTTACACAAAAGGGTAAGTGCGGCAAGAATAGGGTAACCGCACTTCAAGAGGTGGTAAACGGCAAGGTCGTTGAGGAAACGGTGCAAGCTACCGCCGTTTTAAGTGAGCCGGTCGATGAAAAAATAACAGTCGGTACGGCAAAGCTTGGCGGCGCATCGCTGTCATTTCCGCTTTCACTCAGCTCGGGTTACAGCATTACCTCACATTTCGGCGAGTATCGCGCAGGAGTTGCGCACCTCGGTACGGATATCGTTGTGGCGTACGGCACAAAAATTCACGCCGCAGCAGGCGGAACGGTAGAAGAGGCAGGCTACTCACCCTACGGCTGGGGCAACACCGTGCTTATAAACCACGGCAACGGGCTTAAAACAAGATACGCCCATTGCAGCTCTGTTTCTGTAAGCGTGGGTCAAACTGTTACGCGCGGCGATGTTGTCGGTCTTGTCGGCTCTACGGGCGATTCGGATTGCAACCACCTGCATTTCGAGGCGTATGTCAACGGCGAACGCGTTGATGCAATGCAGTTCGTTAAATAAAATAATATTTACACGGTACAGCGCGTCTGTACCGTGATTTTTTTATAATTTTGCAAAAAAAGCCTTGACTTATTGATTTTTTGGCGTTATACTTGTAAAATACACTAAGTATGGGTTAATCTGCGATAATAGGCAATTTTGCCCACAAAGCACCCCGAAAAAGCGGCACAAACACTGCATTTCGGGTGTAAAAGGCGGTCTTGGCAGATTGTTCTTAACTAAATGCAAGGAGTGATCAATGTTTATGGCGTCAACGGTACAGGTAAAACCGGTAAAGCTCGGAAACAACGAGAGAATGACATTTTCGAAGATCAACGAGGTTATTAAAATGCCCAACCTTGTCGAAATTCAGAAGGATTCTTATCAGTGGTTTCTCGACACAGGTTTGGCAGAAGTATTCCGTGATATGTCATCGATTACCGACTATACAGGTAATTTGGTGCTTAATTTTATAAGCTACCGTTTAGATGACAAGCCTAAGTACACTGTAAAGGAATGTAAGGAAAGGGACACTACCTATGCATCTCCTCTGCGTGTTCGCGCCCAGCTTCTTAATAAAGAAACAGGTGAAATAAAAGAGAACGAGGTCTTTATGGGTGACTTCCCCCTTATGACCGAGTCGGGTACCTTTGTTATCAACGGTGCAGAGCGTGTCGTTGTATCACAGTTGGTTCGTTCACCGGGCGTTTATTACGATTTGGAAATTGACAAGACGGGTAAAAAGCTTTACAACGCAACAGTTATACCCAATCGCGGCGCTTGGCTTGAATACGGTACCGAGCAAAGCGACAGCTTTATTGTGCGCATAGACAAGAACAGAAAGCTTCTTATAAGCACCTTTGTTCGTGCGCTTGATTTTGCCTGCCGTAAATTCCATCTCGGTTTCTCCACCGCCACTAACGAGGATATTATTAACCTCTTGGGCGAGGATATGCGCTTGCAGCTCACTCTTGATAAAGATACTATTTTCAATGTCGAGGATGCACTTATCGAAATTTACAGAAAGCTGCGTCCGGGCGAGCCTGCAACGGTAGAGGGTGCTACCGCGCATCTTAATAATTTGCTGTTCGACGAAAGACACTATGACCTTTCCAAGGTCGGCAGATATAAATACAACAAAAAGCTTTCAGCCGTCAATCGTCTTGTCGGTAAAACTCTTTCGCGCCCTGCGTTTAACACCGTAACGGGCGAGGTTATAGCCGACGAGGGTACCCGTGTTACAAAGCAGCTTGCACAGGAATTTGAAAATCAGGGCATTTGCGAATTTTACATTTCCGTTTTGGATAACGAGGGCGAGCATCACGAGGTTAAGGTTCTTACCAATGGTATGACCGAGCTTTCGCTTCATGTTTCCGAAAAGGTTTACGAGGCTGTTAAGGATATTATTTACGACAAGGTTTCGTTCCGCGTTTTACAGTACCTCAAGGATTGCTGTGATAATGATGATGACCTTATCGAGGCGATAAAGATAAATATGTCGCCCGAAACACCTGCCGATGACGAGCTTAAATCGCGCGGTATGCTTGTTTCCAACTACATCACTCCCGATGATATTTTCGCAACCGTCAACTATCTTATTACCCTCAATTATGAAAATGTGGGCAATGTTGACGATATTGACCACCTCGGCAACCGTCGTATCCGTTGCGTGGGTGAGCTGTTGCAAAATCAGTTCCGTATAGGCTTTGCCCGTATGGAAAGGGTTATCCGCGAAAAAATGACCCTGCAATCGCAGGATCTTGATACAATGACACCGCAATCGCTTATCAACAACCGTCCCGTAACCGCGGCGATAAAAGAATTTTTCGGTTCTTCGCCGCTGTCGCAGTTTATGGATCAGACAAACCCGTTAAGCGAGCTTACCCACAAGCGTCGTCTTTCTGCCTTGGGCCCCGGCGGTTTGTCGCGTGACCGCGCAGGCTTTGAGGTTCGAGATGTTCATTACAGCCACTACGGCCGTATGTGTCCTATTGAAACCCCCGAAGGTCCGAACATCGGTCTTATTTCATACCTTGCAACCTTTGCGAAGATAAACAAATACGGCTTTATCGAGGCACCGTTCCGCAAGGTCGACAAGGCAACAGGCAAAGTTCTTGACGAGGTTGAGTATATGACTGCCGATGCCGAGGACGAGTTTGTTGTTGCACAGGCGAACGAGCCGCTTGATGAAGAGGGTCGTTTCGTAAATGCCAAGGTCAATGCGCGTCACCGCGAAAATTACCTTGAAATCGAAAACGCAAAGGTAGATTATATGGATGTTTCGCCGAAGATGGTTGTTTCCGTCGCAACGGCGATGATTCCGTTCCTTGAAAACGACGATACCAACCGTGCGCTTATGGGTTCAAACATGCAGAAGCAGGCTGTTCCGTTGCTCAAAACCGAAAGTCCGTTCGTCGGTACCGGTATGGAGTATCAGGCGGCTGT
>CAZIEH010000019.1:0-16098 GCA_964538695.1 uncultured Eubacterium sp.
GCATAGATATTGATTTTCTTGACAATGGTAATCCTGCTTGTAAAGATTGTGCTGAAGCTGACAGAGATAAAGATGATTTTTCGGAAAATAATGAAAGGTAGGCAATATTATGAAAAAAATAATTTCTTTTACGCTTGCATTTGCGCTATTGGTTTCAACTTTTACAATAGTTCCATTTACAGCAAATGCTGCTAATGGCAGCAACTTGGTAAGTGTTGCATTAAAGTATAAAGAGTACACTCAATCGCAAATGGGGTTTTCAAGTGCGTGGTGTGACTTGTTTATAATAAGATGTGCAAGAGAAGCGGGCGTAAGCAATGCAATACCCAACAAACCCGGGTGTACAAACTTATATAACGCAGTATTAAATGCAGGTGGCAGTGTTGTATCGACACCCGTCGCCGGTGATTTGGCGTTTTACCGTTATTCCAACGGTGTTTTATCGCATGTAGCTATTGTAACAGATAGCAACTATAATACCGTTCACGGCAATGTTACATGGTGCAAGAAAACGGGGAAATATACATCGGCACATGTTTGCACTCGCTCGAAAGGCGAATTTGAGCGAGCTATGGGCTGTTCGACCATATATGTTCGTCCGAAATATACTACATCACAGCACACGCATTCATATACAAGTTATTATGGTTATCAAAATACACATCCCCATGAACTGATATATTCATGCTCGTGCGGTGCAAGAACTGCTGTAAAAAACACCAAGTATTATTACGATAAATGTTCAATATGCAAAACACCGAACATTAAAGAGGGTTGGTATAGAATTGCCTTAACCCAAAACCGTACTTATGTTTTCGGAGCCTCCATACCAAAGGGTAGTGCGCAACAAAAAATTCAATTACAAAAGTATGATTTTGAAAGTGACGCACAAAAGGTATATATAAAATATGTCGGCAATGGTATGTATACAGTTCACTTTAAAAAATACGGCAAAAATCTTGATGTTAAAAATGCAGACGGTGGTTCCGGTGTTAATGTCGGCTGTTACACACCAAACGGTACAACAGCACAGGAATTTGCATTTATAAAAGCTGATAACGGCGGTTATTATATAAAGCCTCGTTGCGGTTGGAATACACTGTTGGATTTATATTCCAATAAAGTCAGCAACGGTACGGATATTTGGACTTATACAGCGAACTTTTCGGTCGCACAAAATTGGACACTTATTCCCGAAAGCCAAACGGTCAGATATGATGCAAACGGAGGCAAAGCAACCGTAAAAAAAGTTTGTACCTATGCAAACGGAATTAACAAGGGTCGCGGCAATAACGAACTGATTATTTACAACAAATCGGGAATTAACACAGGAACAAACATTTACGGAACCGAAGCTATTGTTGATGATACAAACAAAGTGGTTGCCATAAAAGCATATGGCGCGAATAACTCAACAGTTCCAAGCGGAAAAGGTTTTGTAATTTCGGGACATGTCGGCGAAAATATTGCGTGGGAAAGCACTAAAAGCACATGGATAGCTAAAAATGTCAAAGTAGGCAATTATATAACATATGACCCCGAAACACTTAAAATAACAGTTTATGCCGACTACAATTCCTATAAAATAGAAAATTCGTGCGTTACACATAGCGAAAAGATAGGAACATTGCCGAAAGTTACACGCAGTGGCTATAAATTAAAAGGCTGGTACACCTCGAAAAGCGGCGGCGGTAAGATTAACAGTTCCTCTGTCAATGTCGGTGGTACACTGTATGCACAGTGGGCTGAGGTTGTTAATCCCTCTGTCAGCGGCAGTAAAAACAAGACTTATAACGGTAAGTCACAAACGCAAAGCTTGGTAGTAAAAATCGGCAAAAAAGCATTAAAACGCGGAAAAGATTACGATGTAAGTTACACAAATAACAAATATGTCGGCAAAGCCTATGCGAAAGTGACTTTAAAAGGTAACTATGCAGGAAGTAAAACAATCAGCTTTACTATAAAGCCTAAAGCTACGGCAATAAAAGCTGTTTCTGTCGGCAAGAAAAAGCTTACTGTAAAGTGGAACAAGCAGTCGTCACAGACCACAGGCTATCAAATTCAGTACAGCACATCTAAAAAGTTCAGCGATGCGAAAACCGTTACCGTGTCAAACAATAAGACCACAAGCAAGACTCTTTCAAAGCTCAAGGGTAAGAAAACCTACTATATCCGTGTTCGCACCTACAAAACAGTAGGTAAGACAAAGTACTATTCCGCTTGGAGCAGTGCCGTTTCAAAGAAAACCAAGAAGTAAATAACGGCGTATAATATTTAGGAAATTTTATATTGACTTTTATATTGATAAAGTGTATATTTAAGTTGATATTAAAATCATATGCACTGCAAGTGGAGGACTGAATTATGAAAAGAATATCCCTTAACGGAGTATGGAATATGGTCGGTAACGGCTTTAATTGCGACGGCACTGTACCCGGTTCTGTATATTCGTTTTTGCTTGATAACAAGCTTATGGAAGACCCGTATTACCGTCAAAACGAGCTTGATGCCCTGCGCCTTGCAGAGGAGGATTACACTTTCAGCCGCGCCTTTGAATTTGATAAATCGCAACAAGGCAGAGTTTTGCTTTGTTGCGACGGTCTTGACACCTTGTGCGATATTTCTTTAAACGGTAAAGCTGTTGCGCATACCGAAAATATGCACAGAAGCTATGAATTTGACATTACAGACCTGCTTAAAGAACAAAATGAAATAAGTCTGACATTTCATTCGGCAAACAAATATTTCAAACAGGAATATGCCAAGGACCCGAGTTGGGGTTCGCCCATAAATACCCTTATGGGATATAACCATCTGCGTAAATCGTTTTGTATGTCGGGTTGGGACTGGGGCCCGCGTTTGCCCGATGCAGGCATTTGGCGAAATATTTACCTACTTGTTGTCAATTCCGACCGTATTAAAGATGTGCGTATATTGCAACGCCACGAAAACGGCGATGTCTATTTAACTGCACAGGTCACCGCTGAAAAGGGAAGTGCCGAAGTAGAGGCTTCGCTTACAGCGCCTGACGGTAAAAGGCTCGATATCCCCGTAAATTGCGAATACAAGGTTGAAAATCCACAGCTTTGGTGGCCGAACGGTCTTGGCGAGCAACCGCTTTATAAATTAGAGGTTGCTTTGCTTGAAAACGGCGAGCTTGTTGACCGTCAGGAAAAAACAATAGGCTTGCGCACACTTAAATTAGTGCGTGAAAAAGACAAATACGGCGAAAGCTTTTGTCACGAGGTAAACGGTGTTCGTTTCTTTGCTATGGGTGCCGACTATATACCCGAGGATAATATTCTTTCACGCATTACGCCCGAGCGTACAGAAAAGCTTTTGCGCATATGTAAAGACACGAATTTCAACGCAATACGCGTGTGGGGTGGCGGTCACTACCCGAACGATGACTTTTTCGAATCGTGCGACCGTTTCGGTATAGTTGTTTTTCTTGACCTTATGGTTGCCTGCGCATTGCTGCCGGATAATCCTGTTCTTATTTCTGAATTCGGCAAAGAGGTTGAAGAAAACCTTAAACGCGTGCGCCACCACGCCTGCATCGCCTTGATAAGCGGCAATAACGAGTGCGAGGAAATATTCTGTTGGCACGAAATTGATAACTGTGCGACAAAATATTTGGAAGTTTACGAGGATATGGTGCCGAACATTATCGCAAAAATTTGCCCCGAAATACCGTATGTTCCGTCCTCGCCAAGCAGTATGGGTCACTTTATAGAGCCGCGTAACGAGGGCTACGGCGATTGCCATTATTGGGAGGTTTGGCATAATAACAAGCCTTTTTATGAATATCGTGACCACTACTTCCGTTATTTAAGCGAGTTCGGTTTTCAGTCGTTCCCCGATGAAAAAACAGTCAACTCTTTTACAATTCCGTCTGACAGAAATGTTTTCAGCCGTGTAATGGAGATGCACCAGCGCAACGCGGCGGCGAACGGCAAAATCGTGTCGTATATGGCGCAAACCTACCGTTATCCCAATGATTTCGGAACATTTATTTACGCTTCACAGCTTTTGCAGTCAGAGGCAATGAAATACGGTGTCGAGCATTTGCGCCGTAATCGCGGCAGATGTATGGGTACGCTGTATTGGCAGCTTAACGATATTTGGCCTGTTGCATCGTGGGCAAGCATAGATTATTACGGCAGATATAAAGCACTGCAATACGAGGCAAAGCGTTTTTACGAGCCTGTTATGATTTCTTGCAGAGAAACAGGCGAAACGACCACCCGACCGCATATCATTCTTGAACCCGAATGGGTCGATTATGAAACCAAGGCACAGCTTTCGGTGAACAACGACACATTGAATGAGGTTAGCGGAACAGTGAGTTGGAGACTTTGCCGCCGTGACGGAAGTGTTATCACTTCTGGTGAAGAGCAGGTAACCGTTCCGCCGCTTTCTGTTGTTACGCTTGATGAGCTTGATTTTAACAAAACAGATGTTGAGCATAATTATTTTTGGTACGAGTTCAGTGGCAGTAACTCTAAAGGCAGTGTAATCTTTACCGTACCGAAGCATTTTGAGTTTGACGACCCACATCTTACAGTAACACGCGACGGCGACAGCATTACCGTTAAGGCTGTCAGCTATGCGCAAAAGGTAAATATTTATTCCGATGATGAAGATTTTGTTTTAAGTGATAATTTCTTCGATATGGAGGCAGGGGAGCGCGTTGTAAAGATTTTGGAGGGCGACCCGAAATCCTTGAAAGTAAGAAGTGTTTACGATATAAAATAATTTGAAATGCAACAATAAATCAGGCAGTATTTATTTGAATACCGCCTGATTTTGTTTTGTCTTTAAAATACTAAAATCCATCGGTTAATTCCGACGGACTTTAATTCATTTTACAAGCTTATTCTTTTTCGGCTTGTTTACACCGCTTATACCGCCTATACAGCCCGACAGCAATGCAATCGCCGCCCGCAAAAGCGACTGTGCGGTAAAGCCGGCGGCGAAAGTAATCATTCCGCAAACAGTTATAATAAAAACAACCGTTGCGGCAACAGTAATACCGCACAAATAACCGTTTTCACCGATAGTTGACGCCGCCTTGCGACCGCCGAAAAAGCACCCTATACCGACCGCAACCGATGAAAGCGGCGCGGCAAGCGTTTTCGGTATATCGCACAAAGTCATAACAAAAGCAAAAACAAACAGCATAACCGCCGTAATGATTACCGCGGCAAGCGTGGAAAAAAGCATTGCCTTTTTTGGCGATGGTGACTCGTTTTTCGAAAATTTCATATACATCACTCCACTGCAAGTGTTGATATATAAGTGTATTCAAAAAACGAAATTTTTATTACTTTTTGGATTGTGTATTTGAAATTACTTTTTGGATTGTGTATTTGAAGAGCCTGAAACATTATCGGATGATGTGGTATTGCTTGCCGCAGAGGAGTCAATGCGCGGTATTCTGCTTGCCATAGTCAGCTTTTGCTGTTTTACCGTGCCGTTTGCGGCAAGATAGTTTACAATACCTTGCACAAGCGCGGAGGTATATTTGTTTCTGAAGGTCGCCGATTTTATGTTTTTATAGTCGGAACGGTTGCTTAAATAACCGTTTTCGGTCAGCACAACGGGGCAAACACTGCAACGGCTAAGATTAAAATAATGCCACTGCACGCCGCCTTTTTCGCGCTTTAACAGCTTTTGCGTGTTTACGGCTTTTTGTATTGCATTTGCCGCGTTGTATGTAAAGGGATAATAATATCCGCAAAAATATCCGCGTGGCGAAGACGAAACCGATGAATTGAAATGCACGGAAACCGCAAGGTCGGGCTGCGTGCTTCTTATCTTTAAAAATCGCTTGTTAAGTGAAACGGTTTTGTCCGAGGTTCGGGTCATAATAACCGTTGCACCAAGCGCTGTAAGCTGATTTTTCAGCTCGTTCGCATATAGCATTGTATAGTACTTTTCACCCTTGCCCTTGCCCGTTATATTCGGCGCACCGCCGTCTGTTCCGCCGTGCCCTGCATCGACCACGATTTTTACACCTTTAAGCGAATAGCCGTATTTATTCGACGCGCTTTTTGTAATCGTGGGCGGTTTTAAAAAGGACAGCACAAGCTCGCCTTTGGAATTATAATAGCTGTCATAGCCGTAAAATACACCTGTTTTTTTAAGGTAGAGTCGCAGAATGTAATATCCGCTTTTCTTAATCCATTTACAGCTTTTAAACAGCTCGGAATTTTTTACCGACGGCTTGCCCGAAGCCTTGGTGCATTTATAAAATTTTACATCAATGTATTTATAGGTCGGCTTTTTAATGGTATAATCCTGTGTTTTTGTATTTGCATAGCTTTGCGGCTTTGCCGTAACGGTAAAGGGTGTTTTTTGACTCATTTTCAAGCGTATTGCAAATTGATTGCCGCCGACACTTTGACCCTTGTATTTTATCGTTGTTTTACTTTTAATACTGCCACGGTACAGCTTTACACTGCTGTTCGCGTAAACACGCAGTCCGCTTGAAAGCAGATAAAACTTTTTTTTGCTTTCAGAATCGTATATTTTGTACGGCTGACAGCTATCCACAGTGCCTTTCGGCAAATAACTGTTGGTGGGTCTGGAATAGTCGTCGATTTTTTTGCCGTTAAAGGTTTCGGCAGTATCCTTAACAACCTTTATATAGTATTTTTTCTTTGATTTCGCAAGGGTGGTGTAGCTTTCGTCAAGCTCTAACTCCTCGACCTCTATTTCGGCGGCATTGACCGTTTGGACTTGCTCGCCTTTTTCTGCGGTTAAGGTAAGCGACAGGATACTTCCGCTTGTTGCCGTAACGCCGACGATAGCGCTGTATTTACAGTAGGTTTTGCCGTCGTATTCTGCATCGCTTACAGGTGAAAGAACAACATTTTCATCACCGCATTTTGCCGTAACCGTAATACCGCAAAGTGCAGTCGCGGTTACGGTGAATGCGCCGCCCTCGTCTACCGAGATTTTGTACTCATTCGGTGTCCAGCTTTGCAAAAGCGGGGTAGAGTACACGACCTTAAAGGTCTTTTTTGCCGTGCCGCACTGAAAGGTATATGCTTGCTCGCCCTTTTTCGGCTTTGTTTCTATTGTAAAAATACCGTCATCATATACCTTTTGTACCTTGCCGTTTAAAAGCAGTGGATGGCTTTTGTCACAGCTGCCGCGAAATTCCAAACAATCATTAAAAATGTATACCGTGTCGCTTTGCGGATACGAAAAGCTTAATTCGCCCCCTGATGTTATCGCCGATGCGACAGTGCTTTGTACCGTTTGCTCTCTGTTTGTGCAAGCAGTAAGAAACAGCAGGGCTGTTGCCAAAAGTAATGCGAAAAATCTATGTAATCGCTTAATTTCGGTCATTTTCTTTCACCGCCTTTTCAATTGCGGCAACTGCCGCCGTGTGTTTTTTTGAAATATCCGTTAAATATGTGTAAGAGTACAGCATAAAGCCGTCTGCTTTTTCATTCTGCCTGACATCGCGTATTTGCCTTGCAACAATATCGTCGTTTTTTTGCCATTCATCACTTTCGGCATCAACCTTGCCGATTTTGTAGGGTGCAAGACCTATGTAAAGCTTAACAGTGCTGTCACGCGGTAAATCGCACCAAGCCTTTAAAAGCTTGTCAAAGCGGCTGTATTCAAGCGGATATTCATAGCCGAAATAAATTTGCGGCGCAATATAATCAACATATCCGCCACCTGCCCACGAGTATATGTCGGCATACAGCTTTCGGTAATTATCGTCGGTAAAATCGTCGGAAATATATGCGGCAGGGGATATGCCGAAAATTTTATTATTGTATTTATGCACAAGCCTATATACAGCACCAACCATTATATTCACATTGGTTCTGCGCCAATCGTCAAGAGAAAGCGGAGATGCTTGCGATTTTTTATATGCTGTGTACGAGGCTTTGTCAATTTTTTCATCTTGCGACGGGTAAAAATAATCGTCAAATTGAATACCGTCAACCTCATAATTATCCAATATTTCTTTAACACCGTTATATATCAGCTCTCTAACGGCTTTTGCGGCAGGATTATAGTAAATGCCGCTTTCTGTCTTTAAAATGCAGTGGTCGTTGCTTTTGTCGCCGTCTGTAAGCCATAGCTTTGCAGGCGAGCCGTCGGGTAGCTTTTCGGGATCATTATGCGCGGCTGTAACGCGGTATGGGTTTACCCATGCGTGTATTTTCAGCCCGTTGGCGTGCGCCGCACCGCACATATATTCAAGTGGGTCTATGCTTATCGCGCCATATGCCGCACTGCGTGGAAACAGTGCCGATGAATACGCCGCGTCGGAATTTGCACGAACCTGACAAACGACCGTGTTCATACCAAGGCGTTTAACACGCGCAAACATTTCGTCAATTTTTCGGCGAAATTCATCGTCGCTTTTGCCGCTGAAATCAAGGTCGATATAAGAAAACCAAACTGCGCGCATTTCACTGTCGTTTTGCGTATTTTTTGCCGTGCTTTCAACGCTTTCGGTAGCAGTGACATCTGCCGTGCTTGAAATTGTATAAGAGGAATTGCCGCCTTTTGTGCCGCAACCGCAAAGAATTATTGAAACTAAAATTGATATGCATATTATGTATTTTTGCATACATTTCTCCTAGAAAACTTTCGATATTTTAATTTTACATTATATGCGCGAAAAGTCAATACTATTTATGACTTGATTATTGATGTAAAAGTTGTTAAAATGTATTTCGGTAAGGTGATTTGTATGAATTGTTTAAAACCCTTTGCAGAACCGTTGGGGCAGGTTACAATGAAATGTCCTGCCTGCGGCGAAATATGCGATTTCAGCGTAATCGACGCAAGATTGTCGCTGTTTGTAAAGCCGATATCGCTTAAAATGCACGGTGTTGCGGTTTGCGGCGGCTGTGAAACTGTTTTTCGCGTAAAAGACGAGTCGGCGCAAAAGCTGCGCTGTAATGTCGGCACCTTAACGCCGTACGATCTTAATTCAAACTGTGAAAAGTAATTTATAAAGAATTGGTGATATTATGCCGCAGGCTTTTACGGTTGCGCTTGCAATTATGCTGTCATTTTCGGTTGGCGGCAGTATTATGGTTATTGTCGATAAATACAATGCAATTCACCGTCTTTACAGAATAAGCGAGGCAACACTGCTTTTCTTTTCGGCTATGGGCGGCGCGTTGCTTATGTTTTTAACAATGAAGCTGGTTCATCATAAAACCAAAAAGGCAAAATTTATGCTTACACTTCCGCTTTTGGCGGCGGTGCATATAGTTTTACTTTTTGCGTTGTACAGATAATTTTTTTAAAATGGGTGATAATATGTTAATAGATTTGCACGAGCATACTTGTGGAATAAGCACCTGCTGTCTTTTAAACGCGCAGGAAATTTTAAATGCCGCCGCAGAAAGCGGTATTGACGGTGTCGTTATAACAAACCATTACCATAAGGATTATATAACAGACGGTGATTATCGCGGTTTTGCCGAAAGGTATATAGCTGAGTACCGTTTAGCCGAGCAACTGGGCAAAAAATGCGGTGTTCGCGTGTTCCACGGTATAGAAGTTACGGCAGAGCTTTACCCAAATGTGCATATCCTTATTTACGGTGTAGATGACGATTTTATATATGACAATATTATGATGTTCGATTATAAACAAAAGCAGTTGTATGAAAAGGTTAAGCAGTACGGCGGTGCAATGGTGCAGGCACACCCTTTCAGAAACGGTACGACGGTATTGGACACACGCTATCTTGACGGGGTAGAGCTGAATTGTCACCCGAAATATAAAAGCTCTTTTGAAAAAAAGCTTATCGAAATTGCCACCGAAAATTCACTGACAGTAACCTGCGGCGGCGATTATCACGGTGATGTCGCTTACCGCCCGAAATGCGGTATGTATTTGCCCGATGAAATTGAAACAAGCGATAAGCTTTGCGAATATATTTTAAATGCAACCGAAGTAAAGCTTTGTGTACACGAACCCGAAACAGATGCACCGCACGATGTTGTTTATTGTAAACCTGATTAAAATATTAAAAGCGACTGCAAAAAACTTGCGTTTTTACAGTCGCTTTTTTCTATATTATCACTTTGATAGTTGTACCTTTTCCAAGCTCGCTTTCAAGTGCTACACTGCCGCCGTGGTATGCCACCGCGTGTTTTACTATTGAAAGACCAAGCCCCGTTCCGCCCGTTTCTTTCGAGTGACTTTTGTCCACCCTGTAAAAGCGTTCGAAAATTCTTTCTCTGTCCTCGGGCGCAATGCCAATGCCGCTGTCGGCGACTGCTATATATGCCTTGCCGTCCTTATTTGAAAGTGAAATTTGCACCTTCCCGCCATCGTTATTGTACCTAATGGCATTGTCGCAAAGATTGTAAATTATTTCATAAAGATAACCGCGAACGCCGTTTACGGTACAATCTTCACCGCCTACGGTAAGTGTGACATTCTTTTTCGACGCGCTTTGCACAAGGGTTGCACATACCTCGTTTGTAAGTGCGCACAAATCCACCGTTTCGCTCGGCAGTTCACTTTGCTCGTCAAGCTGTGAAAGGCGAATAATGTCATTTATAAGTGTCACAAGCCTTGACGCCTCGGTTTTAATGTTGCCGACAAATTTTGCGGTATCCTCGGGCTTAACAAGACCGTTTTCAAGCAGCTCGGCACTGCCGATGATAGACTGCAACGGTGTTTTAAGCTCGTGCGAAACATTGGCTGTAAATTCACGGCGTCTGCTTTCAGCAAATGCCGCCTCGGTAATATCAAGGCAAAGCACAACAACACCCAACAGCTTTTCGTCAGATACGGTTCGGTTTATGATAAAGCGATATTCACGACCGTTTCTGCTTTCGCCGAATTCACCGTTTTTACCGTTGTACGCCCTTTCTATTGCGTGGCGCATATGCTTGCCGCGATCGATTGTCAAAAAGCTTTGTCCGATAACTGTATCGTCAACCGCGAAAATACCTTTTGCCGCCGCGTTTAGGCTTATCACAGTTCCGTTTTTGTCAAGCAAGATAAGACCCTCTGTCATATGCGCGGTAATTTGCTCAAACTCATCGGAACGGCGTTTCAGCTCTTTAAGCTGTTTTTTAATCTGCTTGTGCTGTTTGTTGATTTTTGTCAGCACGGGTGCAAGCTCTTCATAGGTGTTGTTATCGGTCGGGTGTTCCAAATCAAGCTCGTTCAGCGGCTTTACGATACTTGATGCCATTCGATGTGAAAGTATTATCGCAATTACTATCGAAACAAGTATTATTGCCGAAATAGCAGGGGACATACCGATTATCAACGCCCCGATTGTGACCTGTGTTGTCGATATCCGCAAAACATCACCGTTTTTAAGCAGTACCGCCTCGTAAAAAGTTTGCTCTGTCAGGGTAGAGGAATAGCGTGTGCTGTTTCCCGTACCGTATTTAAGTGCTTGCTGAATTTCCTTGCGGTCAAGGTGGTTTTCCATTTTTTTGCTGTTGACTTCAGAGTCGTACAGCACAACACCGTCGTGGGAAACAAGTGTAAAACGGAATTGTGACGAGCTTAACCTGTCGAAGTATTCCGCACCCGATTGTTCTACGCCTGCCGTTGCAAGTGCAAGCTCGTCTTTAAGCCTGCTTGACTGAATATTGTTAAAATATCTGTAAAGATAGCTGTTTGTCATAACCAAGCTTGCAAGCAGTACCGTAACGGCGACAATTATAATTGAACGAAAAATTTTCTTACTCATCTACTGCCTCCATTTTGTAGCCGACACCTATAACGGTTTCAATATAAGCGGCGGCTGTTCCAAGCTTTCTGCGCAAGGTTTTTATGTGCATATCCACTGTGCGCGATTCGCCGAGGTAGTCGATACCCCAAACCTCCGACAGCAGTCGGTCACGCGAAAAAACTATGCCGACATTTTGCATAAAAAGCTTTAGCATTTCAAATTCTTTAAAGGTCAGTGCTGTTTTTTCGCCGTCAACCGTTACGGTGCGTTCGCCGTTATTTAAGGCTATCCGTCCCACACGCAGGGTATCACTGCTTTTTGAAGGATTACAACGACGCAAGACAGCTTTTACGCGCGAAACCATTTCCATAACCCCGAAAGGCTTTACAAGGTAATCGTCCGCACCAGTGTCAAGCCCCTGAATTTTGTCAATTTCGGTGCCCTTTGCCGTGGCGAGAATTACGGGTATATCGCGTGTTTCAGTGTTGTCTTTAAGCTCTTTAAGCACCTCAACACCGTCTTTTTCGGGCATCATAATATCAAGCACGATTAACTCTGGCTTTTCGTTTTTTATGGCTTCAAGCATTTGTACACCGTCGCTGAAGCCGACTGCCTCAAAACCTGTTTGTTTAAGCGTGTAAACCTCAATTTCCCGTATTGTGCTGTCGTCGTCTACGCACCAAATCAATGCTCAGTCATCTCCCTTATGTATACCAGTAACCGAAAATTCGACCCATTCGGCAATATTTACCGCGTGGTCGCCTATGCGTTCGAAATATTTTGCTATCATAAGCAAATCAAGCGCATATTCACCGTCGGCAGTGTTTTCGGTAATCATTTTTATAAGCGTTCTTTTAATTTCCGCAAAGTCATTGTCCACAACATCATCGTATTCGCGTATGCTGCGCGACAGTGCCAAATCCTTTCGCACATATGCGTCAACGCTGTCGGTAACCATCTTTATTGTGGCGCTTGCCATTTTTCGTATACCGTGACATTCGTTTCCTGTTCTGCCGTTAAGCGAAACAATTATATCCGCAATATCCTCTGCTTGGTCACCGATACGCTCCATATCCGTAATCATTTTCAGCGCGGCGGAAATGAGTCTCAGGTCGGTCGCCACTGGCTGTTGTTGCAGTAAAAGCTTTAGGCATATGCTTTCGATTTCTCTTTCAAGCTGGTCTATTTGCCGCCCCTGACTTTTTGCTTTTTTCGCATTTTCGGTGTCACCGTCAAGCAAAGCCTTTGCCGTAAGTGCAATAATGCTTTCGCACTCTGCACCCATTGCGGTCATTTTATTGTTTAAAAGTGCAAGCTGTTCGTCAAATTTACTTCTCATATTCTCAACCGAACCTTCCTGTAATATAATCCTCGGTACGCTTGTCCTTTGGACGCGAGAATAATTCCTCTGTCTTGCCGAATTCGACCAGCTCGCCAAGAAGAAAGAAGGCGGTATTGTCGGAAATACGCACAGCCTGTTGCATATTATGCGTTACTGTAATTATAGTATATTTTTCTTTCAATTTCAACGCCAATTCTTCTATTTTTGAGGTGGAAATCGGGTCCAAGGCACTTGTCGGCTCATCCATAAGCAACACCTGCGGCTTTACCGCCAATGCCCTTGCTATGCAAATTCGTTGCTGTTGACCGCCCGAAAGACCCAACGCGTTCTTTTTCAGTCTGTCCTTTACCTCGTCCCAAATTGCGGCATCACGCAAGGCTTCTTCGACAATTTCATCAAGCTTTACCTTGCTTGTTATACCGTGGGTGCGCGGACCGTAGGCAATGTTGTCGTAAATGCTCATAGGAAAGGGGTTAGGCTTTTGAAAAACCATACCGACATTGCGCCTAAGCTCGTTTACATCTACACCGTCGCCGAAAATGCTTTTACCGTTATAGCACACGGTTCCGCTTGTTTTTACATTCGGTACAAGGTCGTTCATTCGGTTAAGTGTCTTTAAAAAAGTGGATTTGCCGCAACCCGACGGGCCTATAAGTGCGGTTATGCTTTTTTCGGGCATAGCGATAGTTATATCCTTTAAAGCCATATTGTCTCCGTACCAAAGACACAAATTTTCGGCTGTCATAATGTTATTCATATGCTTCTCCTTTTTGCAAAATATCTGCCTACAAGCGATGCTGATAGGTTTATAAGCAGTGTCAAAATCATAAGAATTGCGGCGATTGCAAATGCGACACCAAACTCGCCCTCTTCCTTGGCGTATACATAAAGTGCCACAGTAAGTGTTGCACCGGGCGAGGTCAGCCCAGTCAGTATTCCGTTTACCGCGTGTGCAAAGCCAGCCGTAAACAGCAGTGCCGCCGATTCGCCGAGTATTCTGCCGACAGACAGTATACAGCCTGTAATAACGCCGTCAACGCAGTCTGGCATAACAACGGTGCGAATTACGCGCCACTTTCCCGCGCCAAGCCCGAATGCACCCTCACGGTAGCTTTGAGGCACGGTTTTAAGGCTTTCCTGTGTTGTGCGCATAACTGTCGGCAAATTCATAATAACAAGGGTCAGCGCACCTGCAATAAGGCTTGTGCCGAAATTGTTTGAAAATAACAGCATACCCACAAGACCGTATATGATAGACGGTATTCCCGAAAGAGTTTCGGCGGCATATTCGATAGCCGTCACGATTTTGCGATTTTTGGCGTATTCGGTTAAATAAATCGCCGCACCCACACCAAGCGGTAAAACTATTACAAGAGTTGCTATAACTATATACAGTGTGTTTAGTATATCGGGTAAAATGCCTATTCTGCCCAACAGTTGACTCGGCTTTGTCGAAACCAGCTCCCACGAAATATTTGGTATACCCTTTATAAGCACATACAGCAGTAAAAACACCACAAGTGCCGCCGTAATTGCCGCACAAGCCGTCATAATACATCGCATTGCCGTAATATATATTTTTCGCCGTCTGTTCATTTAGAGTTACTCCTATCTTTTTTCAAAAAGAAATTAAGTGTCGCGTTTATCAGCATAATAAACAGATAAAGTACAAGCGCTATCGAGAACAGCGCGTTTCTTTGCAGGCTGCCGGGGCTTGAATATGACATTTCGCTTGCAACTGCGGTTGTAAGAAAGCGTACGCTTTCAAAAAGGTGCGGCATATTCGCAACATTACCTGCAACCATCATTACCGCCATAGCCTCGCCGATAGCGCGCCCGACACCAAGCACAACCGCGGCGGCTATACCGCTTTTTGCCGTGGGAACCGAAACTTTAAAATAGGTTTCTGTGGGCGTTGCACCAAGCGCAAGCGAGGCATCCTCGTACTCTTTCGGCACGGCATCAAGCGCGGTTATAGAAACCTTTATAATATTCGGCAAAATCATAACTGCAAGAACTATAATAGATGCAAGCAGACTTGCGCCGTCGGGCACACCGAATATTGTACGAATAGTAGGCACAAGCACAAGCATACCCACAAGACCGTACACGACAGACGGAATACCTGCAAGCAGATTTACCATATGCTCCATAACGCGGCGCACCGTTTTGTTTGCAACCTTTGCAAGATATACCGCGGTGAAAAAGCCTATCGGTACACCTATTATCAGCGCACCTGCCATACCGTAAACGCTTGTCAAAATAAATGGTAGTATTCCGAACTTAGGCTCTGCCGCGGTAGATGCCCATTCCTTGCCGAACAAAAAGTTTATAAGTCCTATATCCTTTATCGCGGGTATACCCGAAATGACAAGATACACCGTAATAAGCAGAACGCAACCTACGGTGATTAGTCCGAGCATTAAAAATATACCGTGAACGGCGTTTTCAAAAGTCTTTTTCTTTCTCATTTAATTACCTCGCCGAAAATTCCGACGACGGAAATAACCGCCGTCGGATATTTGTTCCTGTTAGTTTGCCGGTACAGCACCTGCGTCGCTTATAATATCATTTGCCTTTTCCGAGGTGATGTAATCGAAAAACTCCTGCGCCTCGGACGAAAGCTTTGTATCCTTTTTGGTTACAAGCACAAACGGTCTGCCGACAACATAGCTTCCGTCTTTAACTGTTTTTTCGGTAGGTGTTACACCGCCGACGGTAAGAACCTTAACGGTTTCCTTTACCGATGCTACCGAGGCATAGCCTATGGCGTTCGGGTTGCCTGCAACTGTTGTAATAACATCACCTGTCGAGGTAAGCTCTTGACGGTACTTGCATTTATCCTCGGTTTCAGTGACGCTTTCAAAGCCATCTCTTGTACCGCTGCCTGCCTCGCGACCGATAAGCACGATTTCGGCATCGTTACCGCCGACCTCTTTCCAGTTTTTAATTTCGCCTGTGTAAATATTCGCAATGTCTTCGACACTTAAATCCGCAACCTTGTTTTCGGGATTGACGATAATTGCAATGCCGTCATACGCCAAAACCGTACCCTCAAGAC
>CAZIEH010000020.1:0-16091 GCA_964538695.1 uncultured Eubacterium sp.
GTGTCTATGTTTTGCAAGGTCGGCTCGTAATCGTGGCTTTCGGCACCCGTCGGCATAAGCATAGTAACCTCTGCCCTGTCACCTGCAACTTCTCGTGCAAAATCATATGGCGGAAATATAGTTGCGGCGACAAGCGGCTTTTCTTCGGCATTATGCGAGTTACCGCCGACAGGGGTACAACCCGAAAGAAGCAAAAGCGAAAGCAATGATAAAACAGCTATAATTTTTTTCATTTTACCGCACTTCCCCTTTCGCCTGTGCGGCAAGTATCGCAAATGCCGTATAAAACAGTGTCCTTTAAATCGACAAAAAAGCCGTGGCTTTGCATAATATGGCGGCGCAACTGCATTATTTGACCGCAATCCAAATGTATTATTTTGCCGCAGGTCGAGCATTTTAAATGAAAATGGCTGTCACAGCCGCCGAAAGCACCAACATATTGGTAAACCACACTCTTTGCATTTTCACCTCGAAAGCGGCGCAAAACACCCTCGTCACACAGCTTTGAAACCTGACGGTAAACGGTGCTTTTGCCAACCTCGTCGGAAACACCGTCGGCAACCTCTGCCATAGACAGCTGACGGTCGCGGTTACGGCGCAAAAAATCGACAACAATCTGTTTTTGTCTTGTCGCATATTCCTGTTTCAGCACAATCAACCTTTCGAAATTGAGAATTACTCTCATATTATACATATAAATGGGCTTATTGTCAATATTTAATACATAATAATACCGCTTTTTCTTGCAAAATCCGCAACAATATGTTAATATGTATGTTGATACAATATATACTAAGTCGCACAGTTAAGAAAGGTTGTTGTTTTATGAAATGTCCGTTTTGCGGCTACACCGAAAGCAAGGTTATAGACTCTCGACCTACCGACGAGGGCGAAAAGATACGCCGTCGCCGCGAATGTATAAAATGCCAAAAGCGTTTCACCACTTACGAGGTTGTTGAAAGTCTGCCCTTAATAGTGGTTAAAAAAGATAAAACAAGAGAAGAATTTGACCGCAGTAAGCTTATGAAAGGACTAAGCCACGCGTGCGAAAAACGCCCCGTTTCGACAGAGCGACTTGAAAAACTTGTGGACTATATAGAAAACAACCTGCAAAACACACTTGACCGCGAGGTTACCTCTACCAAAATCGGTGAGCTTGCTATGGAGCAACTTAAAGATATTGACGAGGTGGCGTATGTGCGCTTTGCCTCGGTCTACCGTCAGTTTAAGGATATTAACACCTTTTTGGACGAACTTAACAAACTGCTGAATAAATAGGAGGATTAGCAGATGGACAACTGCGCAAATTTGGCAGAGCTTTGCCTGCCGCATATTGACAAAACACCCGAATATTATGAGGAGCTTTACCCTGCAAGAAATCTGCCCGAGGGTGCGCGTGTTACGAGAATTGCGCCAAGCCCAACGGGATATTTACACCTTGGCACACTGTTTGCGGCGCTTGTCAACCGTATAACCGCAACCACAAGCGGCGGTGTCTTTTTTACAAGAATTGAAGATACCGACAA
Source organism: uncultured Eubacterium sp. (assembly GCA_964538695.1). Lineage (GTDB taxonomy): Bacteria > Bacillota > Clostridia > Oscillospirales > Acutalibacteraceae > UMGS1532. The sequence continues at coordinate 1,527 of CAZIEH010000020.1, forward strand.
AAAACGCGAGGTTGAGGGCGGTATTGAGGATATAATTTGCGGACTTAACAACTTCGGTATAAAGATTGATGAGGGCTTTGTCGACAAGGATAAGGTTGTAGGCGACTACGGTCCTTACCAGCAAAGCCACCGCGCCGAAATTTACGGTGCATTTGCAAAAAAGCTTATTGCCGAGGGACTTGCATATCCCTGCTTTTGCACAGCAGAACAGCTTGACGAAACAAGAAAGGTTCAGGAAAGCCAAAAGGTTCGCACAGGCTACCACGGCGAATATGCACTTTGCCGCAATCTTTCATTTGAACAACAGCAGGAGAAAATAAATGCCGGCTTGCCGTTTGTTATTCGCCTGAAATCCCCCGGTAACGAGGAAAACCGCATAAAATTCGACGATGCTGTTAAGGGTAAAATCGAAATGCCCGAAAATGATGAGGATTTTGTTATCTTAAAATCCGACGGTATTCCGACATATCATTTTGCGCACGCTGTCGACGACCACCTTATGCACACCACGCACATTATGCGCGGTGACGAATGGATTTCATCAACACCAAAGCATTTACAGCTTTTCCGCTTGCTTGGCTTTAAAGCACCGAAATATGCGCACCTTTCACCTATTATGAAGCTTGACAACGGTGCAAAGCGCAAAATTTCAAAGCGTAAAGACCCCGAGGCGGCGGTTCACTACTTTGCCGAGCAAGGCTTCCCCGAAGTAAGTGTTATAGAGTACCTTATGACGATTGCAAATTCCGATTTTGAGGATTGGCGCCGTGCGAACCCCAACGAAAGCTATGAAAAGTTCAAATTCAACCTTAAAAAGATGAGTATTTCGGGCGCGCTGTTCGATTGGGACAAGCTTATCGATGTCAGCAAAACGGTTATAAGCAAGATGACTGCAGACGAGGTTTGCGAACGCCTGCTTGATTGGAGCCGTAGCTATGACCCCGATTTTTACGCACTTTTAAGCAAAGATACCGATTTTGTAAGAGGTATATTCTCAATAGACCGCGGTACCGCAAAGCCCCGAAAAGACCTTGCAAAATGGGACGAAACAAAACAGTTTGCGGCATATTTCTTTGACGAGCTGTATACACCCTGCTACGATATACCCGAAAAAATTGCGAAAGCCGATGCCGCCGCCGCACTTAAAGCATATCTTGCGGTATATGATGAAAACGACGACAAAACAGAATGGTTTGCAAAAATCAAGTCGATTTGCACACCTCTCGGCTTTGCGGCGGAAACAAAGGAATACAAGCAAAATCCCGACCAATACCGCGGCAGTGCAGGCGATATAAGCACGGTAATACGCTTTGCGATTACGGGTAGGCAGAACACACCCGACCTTTGCAGTATTATGCAATTGCTTGGGAAACACCGTTGCACCGAAAGAATAGAAAAAGCTATTGAATTTTTCGAGAAATAAGGAGCTGTATATAATGTCCGACAACACAATCAATACGGAAAATATGTCACAAAACTTCATACACGATTTTATCGACGAAGATTTAAAAAACGGTGTATATGACCATGTTCAAACCCGTTTTCCGCCCGAGCCGAACGGCTATTTGCACATAGGTCACGCAAAGGCTATCTGCATAGATTTCGGCACTGCAGAAAAGTACGGCGGCAAATGCAATCTGCGTTTTGATGACACCAACCCAACAAAAGAGGATGTCGAGTATGTCGACGCTATTGAAGAGGATATAAAATGGCTCGGCTTTAATTGGGACAATGTTTACTTTGCCTCTGACTACTTTGACTTTATTTACGAATGTGCGATAAAACTTATTGAAAAAGGACTTGCATATGTCGATGACCTTTCGGGCGATGAAATTCGCGCATATCGCGGCACCTTGACCGAGCCAGGCAAGGAAAGCCCCTATCGCTGTCGCAGTGTTGAAGAGAACCTTGACCTTTTCCGCAGAATGACTGACGGCGAGTTTGAAAACGGTGAAAAGGTTTTGCGCGCAAAAATCGATATGGCATCGCCCAATATGAATATGCGTGACCCTGTTATCTACCGTATTTTGAAAGCAGAGCATCACAGAACGGGTAACAAATGGTGTGTTTACCCTATGTACGATATGGCACACCCGCTTTCCGATACAAAAGAGGGTGTAACGCACTCGCTTTGCTCGCTTGAATTTGAAAATCACCGTCCGCTTTACGATTGGTTTTTGCAGGTTTTAGAGCTGCCACAGCCCTCGCGTCAGATTGAATTTGCCCGTCTTAACCTTAACTATACCCTTACAAGCAAGCGCAAGTGTTTAAAGCTTGTAAATGACGGCTTGGTTTCGGGCTGGGACGACCCGAGAATGGCGACAATATGCGGTATGCGCCGACGCGGCTTTCCGCCCGAGGCTATTCGCGTTTTCGCCGAAAAAATCGGCGTTTCAAAAGCGTACAGCGTTGTCGATTTTGCATTGCTTGAGGCGTGCGTTCGCGATAATCTTAACGAAAATGCCGACCGTGCAATGGCGGTGCTTCGTCCGCTTAAAGTTATTGTCGACAATTATCCCGAGGGAAAAACTGAAGAAATTTCGGTCGATATTAACCCCAACAAGCCCGAGCTTGGCAAGCGCACCGTGACCTTCAGCCGTGAAATTTATATTGAACAAGACGATTTTGCGCTTGTTCCCCCTCCGAAATATTTTAGACTTTGTCCGCAAAAAGAGGTTCGCCTGAAAGGTGCATATTTCGTAAAATACGCCTCTTGCGAGCAAGATGCCGACGGCAATGTTAACGCCGTTCATGTAACCTATGACCCTGACTCGTTCGGTGGCGAGTCACCCGACGGAAGAAAGGTTAAGGGGACACTGCATTGGGTAAACGCAAACGACTGCTTAGATGCCGAAATAAGGCTGTATGACCGTCTTTTCAATGTTGAAAATCCGTCAGATGAGGATGGCGTTTCAAGCTTTGCGGACAACCTTAACCCCGAGTCTTTAAAGGTTCTTGATAATTGCAAGGTAGAGCCGTATATGGCAAAAGCCGCCGTTGGCGACCGTTTCCAGTTTATGCGTCAGGGATATTTCTGCATAGACAAAGACTCTACACCCGAAAAACTTGTCTTTAACCGCACGGTTGCGCTTAAAGACTCATTCACAAAGAAATAACGGAGTGATACCTTTGTACAAGCATATTGATGTTTACAGCTTTCTTGACTGCAAATTCCCTTTTGCGACACAGTCGGGCTTTGACAACGCCGGCTTTCTTGTGGGCGATAAAAACAAGACCTTGTGCCGCGCGGTAGTGGCTCTTGACATAACTGACGAGGTTGTGGATTTCGCCGTAAGAAACGGTGCAGACCTAATTGTAAGCCACCATCCCGTGATATTTGAGCCTTTAAATTCGCTTACCTCCGACAGTGTGGTATACCGCCTTGCGGCAAACGGCATTTCGGCAATATGTGCGCACACCAATCTTGATATGGCGTGCGGCGGTGTAAACGATGTGCTGTGCAATGCAATAGATCTCGAAGCCGTAACCCCCGTTTTACCCGAGGGCGAGGCTTACTCGGCACGGGTCGGCAAGCTATCAAAGCCACTCTCCCCCGCCGATTTCGCGGCACAGCTTAAAAGCAAGCTGTCAACACGCGTAAAATTCATTTCGGCACAAGCAACCGTAAAAACCGTTGCTGTGTGTTCGGGCTCTGGCGGCAGTATGTTCGAGGATATTGCAAAGCTTAATGTTGATGCCTTTGTTACCGCCGATATTAAGCACAATATTTTTCTTGAGGCTAAACACCGCGGAATTTCACTTTACGATTGCGGACATTTTGAAAGCGAAAATGTGGTTATAGAGCCGCTTGCAAAGCTGTTGAACGACAACTTCGGTGATGTGTTTGTACCTTATCTGAAAAGCAACATTGAATATATGTAATATTCAAGAAACGAGGAATTAAAATGGGTAGCAAAATCAGTGATTGGGAGCGTATGGTAAGCGGAAGACTGTACAACCCGACAAGCAATGACATAGCGGCAAAGCACATAAACGGTCTTGTGCGGTGTGATAAATTCAACCGTATACCCGTCAGCAGGGCAAAAGCAAAAAGAAAAGCCTTGGAAAAGCTTATTCCCTCGGCAAAAGGCAAAGGCTTTGATGTGTTTGCGCCGTTTTACTGCGAATACGGTGTTAATATTTATGTAGGCGAAGAATGTTTTGTAAACTACAACTGCGTTTTTCTTGATGTTTCGCCGATAACACTCGGCAACGGCGTTTGGATTGGTGCAAATGTAACCTTGGCAACGCCAAATCACCCATACATAGTAAAAGAACGCCTTAATGCCGATTATCCCGACGGCAGACACGACCTTGAGTATTCCGCACCGATAACCATAAAGGACGGTTGCTGGATATGCTCTTGCGCCACAATTTCGGGCGGCGTTACGATAGGTGAAAACAGCATAGTTGCCGCAGGTGCGGTGGTGCTTAACGATGTTCCGCCTAACAGCATTGTCGCAGGTGTTCCCGCAAAAGTAATACGGCAAATAGACGAGCAAGACCGCATAAATGTTTGGGATACCTATTTAAAAAACGAAATTCCCCTATCTGTGCGAAAAAAATAAATAGCCTGTGGCTATTATAATAGTTACACAAAGAAACCGTCGTTATGAAATATCATATCGGCGGTTTTTTATGCCTGAAAGCCGTAGAAATCACCGCATAATACGACAAAATTTTATTATAAAAAATTTGTTTGACAAACTTTTAACAATCCATTGACTAATACGGCATTTTGAGTATAATAAACAGGACAATAAACGGTGTTACCCACTTACGGGCAGACACGACACCAATTTTGTGACTGTCAAAACGGCAACACCACGGCAAAAAGATTTGAGGTGCGGTTATGCGAAAAAAGAAAGACATTTACGAAACCACATTCGATTACAAAAGCATTATGCGCGAGGAAGATAACCTTTTGCAATGCTTTAACAAAACAGGTGCAAGGCCGATAAAAACCCTGCTTGCACTTTACGGCAACCACAAAAAACTGATGACGGCATCTACCGTGTTCTTTATTTGCAAACAGCTTCCGACACTTATAATACCGATTATAACCGCAAACATTATAAATCTTGTTATCGATAAGCCTGACAATTTTATATTTCAGTTTGCAATGAATGCTGTGGCGGCGCTGTTTTTGCTTGTTTTCAACTTCATTACGAATGATGTTCACCTACGAACCTTTAACAAGGCAAAGCGCACCGTAGAGGCAGGCTTGCGCGGCGCAATGGTGCGAAAGTTGCAACAGCTTTCAATGCAGTTTCATAAGGAAACGCCGTCGGGTAAAATTCAGTCAAAGGTTATGCGTGATGTCGAGGCGGTTGAGGGTATGTCAGCACAGATTTTCACCTCGGTCGTCAGCCTTATTTTAAGCTTTGTTTTCTCGGTCAGTGTAATTATATACAAAAATTTTATGATTTTTGTAATTTTCATAATAGTTGCGCCGTTTGCGGCTTTTCTTACGGCAAAATTCAGCAAATCGATGCGTGACACTAACCGTAACTTCCGAAAAGAAATAGAAAACACCTCATCACAGGTTATGGATATGGTAGAGCTTATACCCGTAACCCGTGCGCACGCGCTTGAAAACGAAGAAATCAAAAAGCTTACAGGTCGCGTTACCGAGGTTGCACAACACGGCTACAAAATGGACTATGTGCAAGGCACCTTCGGTGCGGCATATTGGGTAACCTTTACTTTCTTTCAATTCTGTTGTCTGTTTTTTACCGCATATCTTGCCTATGTCGGCGAAATTAAAATAGGCGATATTACAATGTATCAGTCCTATTTCAGCACGCTTGTCGGCTGTATTTCGTCAATGATGGGACTGTTACCCATTATAGTAAAGGGTGGCGAGTCGATACGCTCGATAGGTGAAATTCTTAATGAAAACGATATAGAGGACAACAAGGATAAAGCAAAAACCGAGCGCCTTTACGGAAATTACGAGTTTCGCGATGTAAACTTTTCGTACGACGGCGGCAGAAATGTGCTTGACGGGCTTAACCTTAATATAAAAGCTGGCGAAACAATTGCACTTGTCGGCGAATCAGGCTCGGGTAAATCGACAATTCTTAACCTTGTTATCGGCTTTAACAAGCCTACGGGCGGCACATTGCTTATAGACGGTAAACCGATAGACGAGCTTGACCTGCAATCTTACCGCCGATTTATTTCGGTAGTACCGCAAAATACTGTTCTTTTTTCGGGTACCATACGCGAAAACATAACCTATGGCAGAACCGATATTTCACCCGAAGAACTTGAATATGTTATAGATATGGCAAAGCTTAGAAGTGTTGTGGATAATTTACCCGAGGGGTTGGATACCCGAGTAGGCGAACATGGTAACAAGCTTTCGGGCGGTCAAAGACAGCGAATTTCAATTGCCCGCGCGATAATCCGCCACCCCGATGTTATTATTTTCGACGAGGCTACAAGCGCACTTGATACCGCAACAGAACGCGAAATTCAAGAGGCTATAAACAACCTTGCGATAGGCAGAACCACATTTATAGTCGCCCACAGGCTGTCGACCATACGAAACGCCGACAGAATTGCGGTTATCGACCACGGAAAATGCGTTGAAATAGGTACATATGACGAATTGATGCAAAAGAAAGGCGCATTTTACAAATTTAAAACCCTGCAAGAATAGCATTTCGACGCATTTGCGGCGTTCGGTATTGACAACACGCCGCAAATGTGTTAAATTGTATACGATAAAGATAGAGGTGCGGTTCACCATAAGTACCATTCACCTGTTAAGCTTGGCAAAGCGACGGTGTTTGTTAAAGGGGTTGCCGCCGAAGATTGTCGTTGGCAAACGGCTGTCTGGTAATTCGGAATAATATCCGTCTTACTGTCGCATTTGCGGAGAGCTATCGAAAAATAAGATAACCTGCGTTTTCTTATTTTGATAGCCGAGCAATCGGCTGTTTTTTATTGCAATTTTTTAAAAAGGAAAGTGTTAAGAATGAAAACTCCTATTTTCGAGGGTATTGCAACAGCTTTAATTACCCCGATTAACGAAAACGGTATTGATTACAAGGCTTTTGCCCGTCTTATAGATTGGCAGATTGATGAGGGCGTAAACGGTCTTGTTATATGCGGCACCACGGGTGAGTCCTCTACCCTCAGCGACGAGGAGCATAAAAAGGCTATCTCTTTTGCTGTCGAACAGGCAGCAGGCAGAACACCGATAATCGCAGGCACGGGCTCTAACGATACAGCCTACGCTCTTGAGCTTACAAAATATTCCTGCAAAGCGGGTGTCGACGGCGTTCTTGTAGTTACCCCTTATTACAACAAGGCAACACAAGAGGGTCTTTACAAAATGTATTCGCTTATTGCGGACAATTCGACAGCACCTGTTATTATGTACAATGTTCCGTCAAGAACAGGTGTAAATATCGCGCCCGAAACCGTTGCAAGACTTGCACAGCACCCGAACATTTCGGGCATTAAAGAGGCAAGCGGCAATATTTCGGCAGTTGCAGAAATAGCCGCACTCTGCGGTGACAGCATAAACATATATTCGGGTAACGACGACCAAATCGTACCCATTATGTCACTTGGCGGCAAGGGCTGTATTTCCGTTCTTTCAAACCTTTTACCGCGCGAGTCTGCACTTCTTTGCAAAAAAATGCTTGACGGCGATACAAAGGGTGCTGCAGAAATGCAGCTTAAATATCTGCACCTTATAAACGCACTGTTCAGCGAGGTCAACCCCATTCCCGTTAAAGCCGCTATGGCAAAAATGGGCTTTTGCGAGGATTACCTGCGCCTGCCGCTGACAGAGATGAGCGAAAAGAATCGCGCCGTGCTGTTTGACGAAATGCGCAAATGCGGCATAAATATATAACAAAAGACTTTACGGGGTGACAACCTTAATGCTATATGAAAACTTAACGGTCAACGAAAGCGGCACTCTTTCGTTTGCAGGCTACGATACCGTAAAACTTGCCGAAAAGTACGGCACACCTCTTTATATAATGGACGAGGATAAAATCCGCGCCCGCGTTCGTGAATACAAGGCGGCTGTTGCAGAGTTTTTTCCCGAAGGCTCTGTTCCCGAGTTTGCAAGCAAGGCATTTTGCTGTAAACAGATTTACCGTATTATGGCAGAGGAACAGATTGATATTGATGTTGTTTCGGCAGGTGAAATTTATACTGCACTTTCTGTTGGATTTCCTATGGAAAACTGCTTTTTTCACGGCAACAACAAAACCGATGCGGATATAGCGTATGCTATTGAAAGCGGCGTTGGTTGCTTTGTTATAGATAATTTAGACGAGCTTTATGCCGTTCAAAAAATCGCCGCTGAAAAAAACACGGTGCAAAAAGCAATTCTGCGCATAACCCCCGGTATTGACCCGCATACACACAAAAAAATCGCCACTGCCTCGGTTGATTCAAAATTCGGCATTGCCATAAAAACGGGTCAAGCCTTGCAAGCGGTTAAAGAAACACTTAAATGCGAAAATATACAGCTTTTAGGCTTTCACTGCCACATCGGCTCTCAAATTTTCGAGTCAGAGCCATTTACAACGGCGTCTGAAATAATGCTTGAATTTATTGCCGAGGTAAAAAAAGAAACAGGCTTTTGTGCCGAGGTTCTAAATCTCGGCGGCGGTTTCGGGGTAAGATATACCGAAAACGACCCGAAAATCAGCTACACCGAAAAAATTGCCGAGGTTGCCGCGGTTATGAAAAAGCAGTGTGAAAAGCTTGATGTAAATATGCCGCGCATTTTTATGGAGCCCGGCAGAAGTATGGTTGCCGACTCCGGTATAACGCTGTACACCGTCGGCAGCGTTAAAGAAATAACCGGTTATAAAAATTATGTTTCCGTCGACGGCGGTATGACCGATAATCCCCGTTACACGCTTTACGAGTCACCGTATACGGTTCTTTCAGCTACCGACCCTTGCGGCGAAAAGAATTTTACCGCCACGGTTGCCGGCAGATGCTGTGAATCGGGTGATATTATTCAGGAAAATGTAGCCATGCCGAAGCCGAAACGCGGCGATATTCTCGCTGTGCTTACAACGGGCGCATACAACTATGCAATGTCATCAAACTACAACCGAATTGGCAAGCCTGCGGTAGTTATGCTGAACAGCGAAAAAGACTATATCGCCGTACAGCGCGAAACACCCGAGGATATTTGCCGTCTTGACAAATAGAAAACAGCAGGGCGTGTTCCCTGCTGTTTTTGCAATACTGTTGTTACACTACTTTACTGAAATACGACAACAAGAAAAACCCACCACTCTGTTTGTTAAGAGCTATGGGTTTTTCTTGTTTCGGTAACCTCGTGCCGAAAATACAAACATAATTTTAAGCATAAGACTGTCAGTCCCACAATAAATAATACAAGAGCAATTTTACCAAAGAAGTAGAGGTATGTTCAAGCAATAATTGTTATTTTTAAAAACAGTTGATTTATTTTGTGTTTTATTGTATAATTACATATGAATGTAAATAAATTTTATGAGGATGGATATTTTTTATGGCAAAAGACGGAAGAAAGCTTAAAACTCTGCCGCCTATGAATATGGTGTCGCCTTTTATTATGGTAGACCGTGTCGGCTCTTCAAACTATTTCAGCAACCGCATTGAAATAACCGCGGCGGAAGAATTTATTAAACAAAAGCGTGCCGAGGGCCTTAAAGGCTTCGGTATGTTGCACCTGTTTTTGGCGGCATATGTAAGAACAGTATCGCAACGCCCGGGTATAAACCGCTTTATTCGCGGTCAGCGTGTTTATGCCAGAAAAGGCATTGAAATTGATATGACTATAAAAAAAGAGCTGAAGCTTGACGCACCCGAAACCTGCATAAAAGCGACATACAACCCCACAGATACCGCAGAAGATATTTATTACGCGTTTACAAAGCTTGTAGACGACTACAAAAACACCGACGAGGAAAGCGATTTCGACGCTGTTGCAAAGCTTTTGCGCGCAATACCTGCGTGTGTTTTAAAATTTGTTATATTTCTGCTTAAAGGGCTTGACTATTTCGGGCTGTTGCCGCGTTTTCTTACAAAAGTCAGTCCTTTTCACGGTTCTATGTTCATTACCTCTATGGGTTCATTGGGTATCCCCCCTATTTACCACCACCTGTACGATTTCGGCAATCTTCCCGTATTTATTTCGTACGGTAAAAAGTACGAGGAAACCGAGCTTGATTCCGACGGTAATCCCAAAAAAAGAAAATATATTGATTTTTGTGTTGTTACCGACGAAAGAATTTGCGACGGTCACTACTATGCCTCGGCTTTTAAATATATGATGAATTTGTTTAAAAAGCCGCAGATGCTTGACACACCACCCGAAACCGTTATGGAAGATATTAAATAAACAGCGAGGTCTTTTAAATGCAAAAGAAAGCGGTAATCATTCTTAACCCCTTATCCGGAATGAAACAGGGTAAACGCCACCTTGCGGATATCACTGCGCTTTTTTGCGCCGCAAATTACGATGTCACCGTTTTCGTTACATCAAAACGCGGTGATGCGATAAATGCCGCCGCAAGGCTTGGAAAAGATGCCGTGCTTGTCGTATGCATAGGCGGTGACGGTACTTTTAACGAGGTTTGCACGGGTATGATATCTGCGGGCAATACCTCAAAAATAGGCTACATTCCCGCGGGCAGTACAAACGACTTTGCAAACAGTCTCGGTCTGTCAAAAAATATGCTTATTGCGGCACAGCAGATTATCGACGGTGAAATCGCAAAATACGACATTGGCAAATTCGGTGACAGATATTTCACCTATGTTGCCTCTTTCGGTGCATTTACACGAACCTCATACAACACACCGCAAAATGTTAAAAACGCACTCGGTCACATCGCATATGTTTTGGAGGGTGTTAAAGAGCTTGGAAACATTCAACCCGTTAATATGACAATTGATATTGACGGTGAAACCCTTTCTGGTGAATATATTTTCGGTGCGATTTGCAACTCCACCTCGCTTGGCGGAATTTTGACACTGAGTCCCGATGTTGTTGATATGAACGACGGTCTTTTCGAGCTGTTGCTTGTCAAATCTCCCAAAAGCCTTGCCGATTTAAACGAATGTATCGCCGCACTGACAACACAAAACTACGACAGCCGTATGCTTGTTTTCAAAAGCGGTGCAAAGCTTACCGTCAAAACCGATGCACAGCTTGACTGGTCACTTGACGGTGAATATGCAAAGTCGGACTGTGTAACCGAAATAATCAATATACACGATGCGGTACAGCTTGTAACAAAAGCATAATTTCTTGCCCCTGTCACAAACGACGGGGGCATTGTTTATTTTCAACAATAATAACCATGCATATTTGTGTGTTTTTTAGAATTTTATTTCTCGATTTCATTATCGCTTGTAAATGATAAAATATAGTTGTATAATTATTTTGTAATATTGTGTATGAGGTGTTAATAATGAAGAAAATATTATCATCTGTTCTTGCCATAACACTTTTGTTATCATCAACATTGGTGCCGGCGTTTGCAGATGGCGGATACGGCGAAAACAATACAAATGTCAAGGACGATATACCTGAGAACAGCGACCCTAAAAGCTACACTGTCGCTTTCTGCGATTTTGAAAATGTCACGGGTTTTTCGCAGTCGGGTTCTTTCGACATTACTGACACGACCGAGTCTGCTTACGGTAAAGCTTTAACTGTACTTCCGTCAAGCTGGGCAACCGCCGCAGGTTCCACCGCAAACGCAACCTACACTTATGACGGCAAGACACACAATCTTTTTCGCGAGGAGCTTGTGGTAAACAAAAATTACATAATGTCATACCAATATAAAACCGTTACGGAAACCACCCGTCCCGCACCATTTACCCTTTGCCCGACTTTCGAGCAGTTTAAAATGAGCGACGGCGACTACCGCGATTTACCTCCGTATGTTTACAACAAATGGTCTACACGCCAATTCGGCTTTACTGCCGAAAGCACCTCGGCAAGCGTTAAAATCAACACATACGCAAGTCAGTGTAAATCATATATTGACAATTATAAAATAACCGAGGCGGCAACAGTTACCGTAAACGGCGCAAATTATCAGGATATTGTCGTGCTTAAAGCGGGCAATGTTTTAACAGGCAACAAAAACGGTCTTGTACTTGCCGAAAAAGGGCTTGATACAAAATTTACGCTTTCGTTGCCCGATGGACTTACCGCCATTGTAAAGCACGGTAGCAAGACGCTTACCCCCTCAGAAGGTGAATACCATATCGAAAAGCTTACATCCGATATAACAATAGATGTTGTTTTCGATTTACCTGTATTTCAGAAAAACTTTACTTGCCTCGGCGACAAGGTATATTTACAAAGCGGCATAACCTATGGCGAAATGCTTAATAAAATGTCAATAGGTTCGGCAAACACTGCTATTTCAGTAAAAAGGAACGGCAAAGCCGTACCGTCCGACCGAATTTTGGCAACAGGTGATGTACTTTGCTTTAACGGTATCGACGACACCTATACCGTAATAATAGACGGTGACATCAACGGCGACGGCAGAATGACGGTTGTTGATATGGTTTGTCTCGGTGAAAAAATAACAAAGGAAAACACTAAATATCCGTTTTCGGATATTGACGGTGACGGTAAAACAACCGTTTCCGATATGATTAAATTGAGGATGAAAATTTTGACAGATAACACTAACTTTACATATTCACCCAGCAAAACTGCACTTGCCGCGATAAACACTTTAAAATACGACACCATTAACAAGGCAAGTCTCGGTATTATGCAATCTGATATTGATGCCTCGGTATATAACCAAGGTAACCGCACTCGCCTTGCAAGGGTTATTAGAAAAGCAATGAAAGGTGAAAACATTGTAATTTCAACTTTCGGCGGCAGTATCACACAAGGCTCGGGTCAAAGAGAAACGCCCAAAGAATTAACAAATAATTTTACAGATACAATGAATTATGCCGAGGCTCTTAACGCTTGGTTTAACGAGGTTTTCGGCGAATACGGCTGTAAGTCTACACTTGAAAACGCAGGTATCGGCGCAACAGACACCCCTTACGGTATCCACAGAATGCAAGAGGATGTTCTTGACAAGAATCCCGATATTGTTATTATTGAGTGGGATATGAACGACAATACCGACGAATACAAGCAGGCAACCTATGAAAATATGATTTTAAAGCTGCTTGACACCGATGTCGCGGTAATTATGATGGGTTTCTGCGGCGGTAAAAATAATTTGGGTACACAAAAAATGCACGAACCGCTTTCCGATTACTATGACATCCCCTATGTTTCATATCGAAATGCTTTCAGCGAAAAAACATATGTTTCAAAGCTTACAAACGACAATGTTCACCCGAATATCGTTGGACACCACTTGGCGGCAATGCTTCTAGAAAGCTATATTGCAAGTGTTTACGCCGATATTGAAAACATCGGCACGGTTGTAACAAACAATATTCCCTCTGTTCCCTACAACAGCGGCGCAACCGAATACGGTAAATGTTATGTTGCCTCCCTTGCCGATATCGAGGACGGCAAATTCAGCAATATTAAGCTTATCAGCAAGGGTTCGTTCAAAAAAGACTCTTTCCAAAAGGACTTTGGTGTGCGAAAATACTACGGCTATTCTGCACAGTTTGCGACTTCATACGAGCCAATGGTTCTTGAAATAAGCAATTGCCACACCCTTATGACACTTATGGCGCGCAGTAACGGTATGGCAGATGCCAAATACGAGTTGGAAATTGACGGTACGAAAATCACAAGCAACACCTTCACCTGCTCTGCCGCATCTGCAACCGACAACAACCAAATAGAGAACCAGTATCACTGGGCATCAGAACGCGCCTGCTACTACCCCGAGGGTAAAAACATAACACTTAAAATTTACCCGACAAATAAAACATCGCCCGAATATGTACGACTTTTCGCACTTTTGCTTTCATAAGTAAGCAAATATAAACAAGCTTTTAAGACCGCACCGCTAACCGCGGTGCGGTCGTTATTTAAAGGTAAATGCTATGAAAAATATACTTATAAGTGCCTGTTTAACCGGCAGAAATTGCAAATACAACGGCGGCAATAATTACAATTCCTGCACCGAGCTTTTAAAGAAAGAATATCGCCTTATACCTATCTGCCCCGAATGTGACGGCGGTCTTTCAACCCCACGCGAGCCAAGCGAGCTTTTAAACGGTAGTGTTATTTCGCACACAGGCAAAGATGTAACCCGGCAGTTTTTGATGGGTGCCGAAATTGCACTTAAAACCGCAATTGAAAACAACTGTGTTGCCGCTGTTTTAAAACAGCGCAGTCCGTCTTGCGGCAGTGCTGAAATTTATGACGGAACCTTTTGCGGCAAAACCGTAAAAGGTAATGGTGTTACGGCAGACCTGCTGAAAAAACACGGCATTGCGGTGTATGATGAGGAAACCTTCATACAGCTTCTTAACAAAAAACGACAGTGTGATTAATACCACACTGTCGTTTTTAATATTATAATCATTGAATATCAAGTATATGTTATTTAGGATATATTTATGAATGATTCT
>CAZIEH010000021.1:0-15641 GCA_964538695.1 uncultured Eubacterium sp.
GTATAATATATGCTAATATATTATAAAATATTTGTCGGGAGGTGCCGATTTGAAAGGCTTTAAATTCAAGCGTGGCTTTAATATACCGAAACGCATTTTGATAACAGGTGTTCTTATTTTGTGCCAAATTGCACTTATAATTTTTCTTGCAAGCTATACCATACGCAGTGTTTACGGCGCATATACTTTATTTGAGCTGTTGAGTATTATCTGCGTTATTGTTATAGTCAACGAGCGTGGCAATCCGAGCTATAAAATATCTTGGATTGTTTTTATACTGCTTATACCGTTTGCCGGTTGGATTTTCTTTTTGATTTTCGGCGGCAACCGCGTGTTTCCCTACCTAAAACGCAGATATTTAAAAATCAATGACGAATCGGCAGACCACAAACGGCAAAATCCCGAAATTATGGCAAGTCTTGAGCAAAACGAGCTTTTGGGCGCAAGACAGGCAAAATATCTTTTAAAAGAATCGGGCTATCCCGTATACGGAAACACGGAAACCGTTTTTTACCCCTCGGGCGAGGAGGCTTTTGCCGCCGTATTGCGCGACTTGGCAACTGCCGAAAAATATATTTTTCTTGAATTTTTCATTGTCGCCGACGGATATATGTGGGACGAAATACACAAAATACTTCTTGAACGACTTGCAAACGGCGTTGAGATACGCCTTATGTTCGACGATTTCGGCTCGGCAAGCCGACAAAACAAGGACTTTGTTAAACAGTTGCGCCGCGAGGGCATAAAGCTGTCTGTGTTTAACCCGATAAAGCCCAGCTCGAATATATTTCTTAACAACCGCAATCACCGTAAGATGATTGTTATTGACGGCAGGGTGGCATTTACGGGCGGTTTTAACATTGCCGACGAGTATATAAACAAAATCAACCGTTTCGGTCATTGGCTTGACTGCGGTATTCGTATAGAGGGTGATGCCGTAAAAAGCTTTACCGTTATGTTTTGCGATATGTGGCGGTTCACAAGCTTTAAAACCAAGCTTGATACCGAGGCTTATCTTTTACCACCGAAAGCCGAGTGCGGCATTCAGTGCGCAAATTTTGTACAGCCCTATTGCGACGGGCCGTTCGACGACAAATATGCGGCAGAGGGCATATATTTACAGCTTATAAACACCGCAAGAAGGTATGTCTACATTGCAACACCGTATTTGATTATAGACAACACTATGTGCGACGCACTTGAACGCGCGGCAAAATCGGGCGTTGATGTGCGCATAATATGCCCAAGTCACCCTGACAAATGGTATGTACACCCCGTTACACAGTACCACTATTCACAGCTTATGGATGCGGGAATAAAAATTTACGAATATACCGACGGCTTCATTCATTCAAAGCTTTTTGCCGTTGATGACCGTTTTGCGACGGTCGGTACTGTGAATATGGATTACCGCAGCTTTTTCTTTCACTTTGAGTGCGGCGTTTGGCTGTGTGACAATTCTACCGTAACCGATATAAAACGCAACCTTACCGATACTATGCAAAAAAGCACCTTGATTGATAAAGAAAAGTGGGCAAAGCGCCCCTTTAAAATGCGTTTTAAGCAGTTTTTTCTGCATTTGTTCGCACCGTTTATGTAAAGTAGAGGTCAATACAGCCGTTTCGCTTGACTTTTAGGCTGAAAAATAGTAAAATATATATAGTGTTTCGGCGGTAATCATATTCGCTTTATATTACAGGTTGCCGTGTTTCCATTTTTTAAAAGGTCGGTGGTTTTTATGACACTGAAATCCAAAGAAATAAGCACAAAGAAAATCATTACCGTCATCGGTGCAATCGTTGCCGTCGCGGCGGCTGTTACGGGCATTGTCCTGTTCGTAACCAAGCTTTTGAAGAAAAAACATCCCGAGACCGAGTATATCGAGTGCGACGGTATGTGCAGTGAATGTGATGAGGACTGCGACGCCAAGCTTTATATCGACGACAGCGACGAGGACGATAACGCGCCCGAGGTTGCTTTGGTTGACGACGGCGCAGAGGAATAAACACCTAAACCTATGCGACTGTCGCATAGGTTTTACTGTATAATATAGGGGGAAATTTTATGAAAAAACTTACTGCGGAACAGCTTACCGAGCGCATAACCCAAAAGCTTTCGCACAATTTCGGCGTTACACCGTCGCAAGCCTCCGACGACTTTTTTTACAAAGCCGCCGCGCTTGTTATGCTTGATATAATGCGCGAGGATAAGCAAAAATTTCGCGATTTGACCGAGAAAAAGCAGTCAAAAACCGTATACTATTTAAGTATGGAATTTTTAATGGGTCGCTCCTTTAAAAATACTGTTTTCAATTTAGGTATTGAAAAAGAAATGACCAAGGCAATGAAAACGCTTGGCACAAAGCTTGAAAATCTTTATGAGCTTGAACCCGATGCAGGACTCGGTAACGGCGGTCTCGGTCGACTTGCGGCTTGCTATCTTGACGGCTTGACATACAGTGGCTACCCCGCAATGGGCTATTGCATAAAATACGAATTCGGTATATTCCGTCAAAAGCTTGTTGACGGCTGGCAGACAGAAATGCCCGACTTTTGGTTGCCCGGCGGCGGTGTTTGGCTTGAACAACGCCCCTCGCACGCGGTGCAGGTAAATTTTGACGGCACTGTAAAAGAAAGCTGGAACGACGGCTATCATTCGGTAAATTATGAGGGCTGTAACACCGTTATCGCAATGCCGTACGACCTTATGGTTGCAGGGCGCGATGGCAAGGCGGTCAACATTTTGCGCCTTTGGAGTGCCGAAGCACCGCAGATAGATATGGATGCCTTTAATCAGGGCGACTATGTGCGCGCTTTGGAACAGCAGGCTATGAGTGAGGTTATAAGCAAGGTGCTTTACCCCGAGGATAACCATATGGAGGGTAAGTCATTACGACTGCGCCAGCAATACTTCCTTGTAAGTGCCTCAATACAGGACATTTTAAACCGCCACCTACGCGTTTACGGCACACTTGACAATTTGCCCGAAAAGGCGGCAATACACATAAACGACACACACCCTGCCCTTGTTATACCCGAGCTTATGCGCTTTTTGCTTGACGAATGCGGTTACGGCTGGGACAAAGCGTGGGATATTGTAAAGCGCACCACCGCATACACAAACCACACGGTTATGAAAGAGGCGCTTGAGTGCTGGCAGATTGACCTGTTCCGTGCAAGATTGCCGCGAATTTTCCAAATCGTTACCGAAATCGACAACCGTTTCCGTGCAAGTGTTTGGGAGCAAACGCACGATGCCGATTATGTTGCGCGCACAGCCATAATCGAAAACGGCGTTGTTCGTATGGCAAATCTTTGCGTTGCCACCTGTCACAATGTCAACGGTGTTTCGCGTTTACACAGCGAAATTTTAAAAGACGACCTGTTCAACGACTACTACCGTCTTACACCACAAAAATTCACCAATGTCACAAACGGTATTGCGCACCGCCGCTGGCTTTGTCAGGCAAACCCGTTGCTTACGGATATGCTTTCGGGGCTTATCGGCAAGGATTTTGTTAAAGATGCCTCGGTTTTACAGCAGCTTATGAAATACAAGGACGATACCGCCGTGCTTGACAGACTTGGCGAAATCAAAAAGAAAAACAAGGAACGCCTTGCGGCATATGTTAAAAAGACATACGGCAGAAGCTTTGACCCGTCGTCTATTGTGGATATGCAGGTCAAGCGCCTGCACGAATACAAGCGACAACACCTTAATGTGCTGAATATTATTACCGAGTATCTTTATATAAAAGATAACCCGACAGCCGATTTTAAGCCGCGCACCTACTTTTTCGGTGCTAAGGCGGCACCCGGCTACCTGCTTGCAAAGCAGATAATAAGTATGATTTACAGCCTGCAACAGTTGCTTGAAAATGACCCCGATGTTAAAGATAAGCTTAAAATCGTGTTTATGGAGGATTACCGTGTAACACTTGCCGAGCTTATGATACCTGCCGCGGATATCAGCGAACAAATTTCGCTTGCCGGTACCGAGGCAAGCGGCACAGGCAATATGAAAATGATGCTTAACGGCGCGGTAACACTCGGAACAGAGGATGGCGCAAATGTTGAAATTCACGAGGCTGTGGGTGATGATAATATCATAATTTTCGGTATGACCACGCCAGAGGTAAACCGTTTAAGTAAA
This sequence comes from uncultured Eubacterium sp., assembly GCA_964538695.1. Taxonomy (GTDB): domain Bacteria; phylum Bacillota; class Clostridia; order Oscillospirales; family Acutalibacteraceae; genus UMGS1532. Next base: position 4,153 of record CAZIEH010000021.1, read on the forward strand.
AACGGTTACAATCCATATGAATATTACAACAACAATCCGCAGCTTAAACGCGCTATCGACTTTATGACGACAAGGCTTAACTGCGGCGATGTAATTGCCAATATGTTGCGCTCTAACGACAACTATATGGCTCTTGCCGATTATGCCGATTACTGTGCCGCAAAACAGCGTGCGGTAGAGCTTTACGGCGATAACCGCAAATGGAACGGTATGGCACTTGTTAATATAGCAAACGCAGGCATTTTTGCGGCTGACCGTTCAGTCGGCGATTACGCAAAAGAAATTTGGCATACCGAACCGATTATATAATTTCTATGCCGACACCCGATATAAAACAGGTGTCGGCATTACTTTTAAAGGCGTGATTATTTGAATTTTTTATACTACAACTCTCGTGACGAGCTGTTCAAATCGCCATACGGCGCGATTGCCGAAGGTGGTTATATTCGCTTTCGTCTGCGACTGCCCAAGGACTGCGGTGTGTGGTATGCCTTTTTGTTGCTTAATCGCGACGGCGAGGAACAACAGCGCGTTGAAATGACCTTTGAGTGGCACGATGCCGACAGCCTATACTATAAATGCGATATTGCACCCTCGTCGGGGTTGTATTGGTACAGCTTTTGCTATGAAACCGAGAACGACTGCCGTAAAATATCGAAAAGCGGCAATTCCTGCATTTTGGGCGACGGCGATGCGTGGCAATTGACGGTTTACAATGCCGACTTTAAAACACCCGACAATTTTCGCGGCGGCATTATATACCAAATATTTCCCGACAGATTTTATCGCAGTGAAAATGCAAAAATCAACGCTCCGCAAGACCGTTTTTTGCGTGACGATTGGGGCGCACAGCCTGCTTATCTTCAAAACGGTGAAAAATGCAATCTCGGTACCGATTTTTTCGGCGGTAATCTTGCGGGAATTACCGAGAAAATAGCATATCTTAAAAGCCTGAATGTCACGGTGCTGTACCTTAACCCGATTTTTCTTGCCTCCTCGAACCACCGTTACAATACCGCCGATTACGAGGTGATAGACACCGTTTTGGGGTGCGAGCAGGATTTTGTAAAGCTTTGCGAAACGGCGCACAAAAACGGTATTAAGGTTATTTTGGACGGTGTGTTTTCGCACACGGGCGACGACAGCAAATATTTTGACCGTTACGGAAAAAACACAGCCGTTTCAGGCGCGGCACAAAGCAAAGACTCGCCTTATTACAGCTGGTACAAATTCACCGAATGGCCGCACAAATACCACAGCTGGTGGGGCATTGAAACCCTGCCCGAGGTTATTGAAGAGGACGAAAGCTTTAAAGAATATATATGCGGCGAAAACGGCATATTGCGCAAGTGGCTGCGACTTGGCGCAGACGGCTGGCGACTTGATGTTGCCGACGAGCTGCCCGATGAATTTCTTGATGCATTACGAACAGCCGTGAAGTCTGAAAATCCAAACGCGCTTATTCTCGGCGAGGTTTGGGAGGATGCCTCAAACAAAATCAGCTATGGCTACCGACGCAGATATTTCGGCGGACAACAGCTTGACTCGGTTATGAACTACCCGTTTGCCACTGCGATAGTTTCATTTGTAAAAAACGGCAATTCCGAGGAGCTTTTAAACACCGTGCAAGCAATTTCGGAAAACTATCCGCCGCAGGTGCTTGCGGTTATGATGAACCATATCGGCACGCACGACACCGCGCGAATACTGACTGTTTTGGGCTTTGACGGCGTTGCGGGCAACCGCGAGTGGCAAGCACACCAAGCTTTAAATAACGATGAATATAATAAAGCTGTCAAGCGTCTTTACGCCGCCGCGGTTTTGCAGTACACCCTTGTGGGTATACCCTCGGTCTTCTACGGTGATGAAGTCGGTGTAGAGGGCTGGGCTGACCCGTTTTGCCGCGCCTGCTATCCTTGGGGTGCCGAAAATACCGATATTTTACATTTTTACACACAGCTTGGAAAATTAAGGGCAGACTGCCTTGCACTTAAAGAAACAGCGTTTAAAACGATATTTTGCGCAGACGGCGCAATTGCGTATATAAGATATTGCGAAAATGATGAGCTTTTAGTTGCAGTAAACTGCGCGCCAAACGAAATTGTAATTCAAACACCGCGAAAATTCGACAACCCAACCGCCCTACTCGGTACACCGCCGTCGAATGGTGCGGTGCGACTTTCGCAATACGGCTTTTCGGTTATAAAAATCGATAAAAACAATAACGACGAGGCATAATACCTCGTCGTTATTGTTAGGGAAAGAAAATGAAAAAATTGTACATTACAATCGGGCATATCCCCGATTTACAACTGTAATTATACAACCGATATTTTTCGAAATTCATTCTTTTTTATAAATAAATTGTAAATTCACCTGACAAAAAGCGGACTGTAAATAAACTTGCGTTTTTTACAGCCCGTTCTGTTTTTAATCTATAAGCAATTCGGCAATTTGTACGGTATTGGTTGCCGCGCCCTTGCGAACCTGATCGCCGCAGCACCAAAGGTTTATGCCCTTTTCGCAGATAAGGTCTTCGCGTATTCTGCCGACGAAAACAATATCCTGATTGCTTGTTTCAATAGGCATGGGGTAAACATCCGACGAAAGGTCGTCTACCAAGCGACAGCCCTTTGCATTTGCGACCGCCTCGCGAACCTGCTGTACGGTAAGCTTATCCTCGGTACGGACAACAACGGAAATAGAGTGTGAACGCTCTACGGGAACTCTGACACAGGTACAGCTTACTTTAAGGTCGGGTAAATGCAGAATTTTTCTGCCCTCGTTTTGCATTTTCATTTCCTCGGTAGTATAGCCGTTACCCGAGTCACCGCCGATTTTCGGTATAACATTAAATGCTATGCGGTGCGGAAAAACCTCGTTTTTAATTTCGCCGCCGTCTAAAACAGCGCGGCTCTGCTCGTTAAGCTCGACAGGACCTGCGGCACCTGCGCCCGAAACCGCCTGATAGGTCGAGGCAACGATAGCCTTTATGGGACTAAGCTTATTTATCGCGTTTATCGCAACCATTGTAATTATTGTTGAACAGTTGGGGTTAGCGATAATACCCTTGTGATTTTTTGCATCCTCGGGGTTGATTTCGGGGACAATAAGCGGAACACTGTCGTCCATACGAAACGCGCTTGAATTATCGACAAAAACCGCGCCTGCCTTAACAATATGCGGTGCCATTTCTTTTGCAAGTGCATTGCTTGCCGCACCGAGAACGATATCCATACCCTCGAATGAGCTTGCGGTAGCCTCTTCAACGGTTATTTCCTGACCGCAAAACGGTAATTTTTTGCCTACACTTCTTGCAGATGCAAGACAACGCAGTGTACCGACGGGGAAATTGCGCTCTTCCAAAATACGCATCATTTCTCTGCCGACTGCACCTGTTGCACCGAGAATGGCAACATTATACTTTTTCATTTTCTTTTCTCCCATCTTTTACTTTATAAAGCTGTCATACAGGACACGAATGGTTTTTTCGTAATCCTTATTATCCGTACCGACAATAATATTTCTTTCATCGGGACCCTGCGAAATCATACGAATGTTAATTCCGTTCTGACCCAGTGCGGCAAACAGCTTACCCGAAACGCCGGGGTTGAATGCCATTTTTCTGCCGACGACGGCGATTATCGAAATATTATCGGTAACCTCGATTTTGTCGGGCTGAATTTCATTTTCTATATCGGCAATTACCGAATAAAGGCAATCCTTAATGCTTGCCGTAGGCATAACGAACGAAAAGTTATCAATGCCTGACGGTGCATACTCGATAGAAATACCGTGACTTTCAAAAATTCGGCAAATTCGTCTTAACATACCTACACTTGCGGACATACCGTGGCGAAAAACAGTTATAATGTGGAAATCGTTTCTGCCTGCGATACCCGTAATAAAGCTTGCATCGTTTTCGCTGTCGTCGCAGGTGCGAACAATAACAGTGCCGTTATTTTCGGGGTCGTTGGTGTTGCGTATATTAAGCGGAATGTTGTTCTGCTTAACGGGGAAAATTGTGCCCTCGTGCAAAACCTGCGCACCCATATATGAAAGCTCGCGCAGTTCATCATAAGTAATGCGCTTAATCGGCTTGGGATTGTCAACAATTCTAGGGTCAGCCATAAGCACGCCCGAAACATCTGTCCAGTTTTCATAGACATCGGCTTTCAGTGCCGCGGCGGCAAGCGCGCCTGTAATATCCGAACCGCCACGCGTCATAACGCGTATGCTGGCATTCGGCATAATACCGTAAAAGCCGGGAATTACGATACCCTTTTCATAGGGAATATTTTGCAGTTTCGAATATGTCTTTTCGGTATCTATACTGCCGTCGAACTTAAAGGTGACCCAATCGGTCGCATCGACGAATTTAAAACCGAGGTAATCTGCCAAAAGCCTTGCTGAAAGATATTCGCCGCGAGAAACAAGCTCGTCTTGCGTAATACCGTCGTTCATTTTGTTTCTGATAGCCTCAAGCTCTGCCTCAATATCCGTATCAAGACCCAAGTCGTCACGAATTGTTTTGTACCTGTCGGCAATCATTTCAAAAACGCTGTCACAGCAAACACCATACTGTAAATGTGCATAGCAAAGATACAGCAAATCGGTAATCTTGTTGTCGCCGCCAAAGCGTTTACCTGCGGCTGAAACGACAACAACACGACGACTGCGGTCTGCCTCTACAATGCTTTTAACCTTTTGATACTGTGTTGCATCTGCCATCGACGAGCCGCCGAATTTTAAAACCTTAAACATAAAAACAACTCCTTAGTCAACACTTGCGATAAATGTACCGCTGTCTTTTTCACACAAGACCTTGTACTGCCTGTGCATTTCGGTGACAGACACGGGAACGGTCAAAATACCGTTGCCGAACGCCTCGCTCTTAACGCTGTTAAGCCAATCGCTGTCGGCGGTGGTGGCGATGTAATAGGGGTGCTTTACTGTATCGTTATTAACCGCAGCCTGCTTTCTGTTAGAATTATATGTTTTCACCCTGCCGCTTGCCACATCAATACAGTCGTTTACAACGGTGAATGCTGTCGGGTAACGACCTGCACCGTAGCCGAAAAAGCTTAATGTACCGACACCCTCTGCATTAAGAGAAATGTGGTTGTAATTCATAGTAACACCTGCATATGCGGTTGTGTTTTTAACAAAGGTGGGTTCGACCCAAGCCGAAATTTCGTCGTTTTCGTTTATTGTTTTTGCAATAAGGCGACAGATATATCCACGCGACTCGCAATCCTTAACAGCCTCACCCGTGACATTGCGAATACCTATAACATCGACCTCGTTGGGGTCTACCGAGACACCGAAGGCAATGTTGCAGGAAATTGCGATTTTTCTTTTTGTATCAAGACCGTCAATATCCGAAGACGGGTCAAACTCGGCAAAGCCGAGCTTTTGCGCCTGCTTTAAGGCATCGTCAAACGATGTGCCGTCGCGGTGCATTGCATCGAGAATATAGTTGGTTGTGCCGTTGAATATGCCGCAAACCTCGTGAACATCTGCGATGCGCACGGTGCGTTCAAGATTTGAAAGCCAAGGTATGCCGCCACCGACTGCCGCGGTATAGCGCAGGCTGACATCGTTTTTGTCGGCAAGCTCGGTCAGCTCGTCATAATGCTCACAAATAACAAGCTTGTTTGCGGTAACGACATTTTTCTTTGCCGCAAGCGCACTGCGAATGTAGGTGTACGCAGGCTCGCTTCCGCCGATAAGCTCAACAACCGTGTCAACGCTGTCGTCGTTTAAAATAACATTGTAATCGGTTACGCTTTTTGCCGAAATATCGTCGTGGGTTTTTAAATCAAGCACATACGACACGGTAAGGTCGGGGCTTTTCTGCGCCATTTCGTACACGCCGTAGCCGACTGTTCCGAAGCCCAAAATTGCAATATTCATCTGCCAAATCCTTTCTTTTTCAAGCATACCTAACAATCATTTGCGCCGTTTGACGACAAATATGCAAAAAAAGCTTGAAATTTATACCGTGATATTATATCATATATATATTAAAAATGCAAGCTGTTTCGACAGTTAATTACAGAAAGAGGTAATTTAATGTTATATCAAAGCACAAGAGGTAAATCCGAACAAGTGCCGGCGGCAAAAGCAATTTTGCGCGGAATAGCGCCCGACGGCGGTCTTTATATGCCGCAGTCGCTTAGTGACATTGATTTTTGCTGGGAACGCACCCTTAAAATGTCAACACTTGAAATTGCCGAATATGTTTTGTCGGCATTGTTTACCGATTTTACAGCCGAAGAAATGCACGGCATTGTCGAAAGGGCATATCGCGGCAAGTTTGAAACCGACGATTTGACCCCTACCGAAAAGGTTGGCGATAAGTATATTTTAGAGTTGTTCCGCGGCCCGACAAGCGCATTTAAAGATGTTGCACTGTCGGTACTGCCGCAGCTTATTACCGCATCGCGCAAAAAGCTTGGCATTACCGAAGAAACTATTATTTTGACCGCCACAAGCGGCGACACGGGCAAAGCCGCTTTAGAGGGCTTTCACGATGTTGACGGCACAAAAATTATAGTTTTCTACCCCGACGGCGGTGTAAGCGCAACACAAAAGGCGCAAATGGTTACACAGCAGGGCAACAATGTTTGTGTTTGTGCGGTTCGCGGTAATTTTGACGATGCGCAGACGGGCGTTAAAAAGATTTTTGCCGAGGTTTCGGCAAACAACCTGCTTAAAGACAGCGGTGCCGAGCTTTCAAGTGCAAACTCTATAAATATCGGCAGACTTGCACCGCAGATAGTCTACTACTTCCGTTCATACGCACAGCTTGTTGCAGACGGTGAAATCGCCGCAGGCGACAAGGTAAGCTTTTGCGTACCGACGGGCAATTTCGGTGATATTTTGGCAGGCTATTTTGCAAAGGCTTTGGGTCTGCCCGTAGATAAGCTTATTTGCGCATCTAACGCGAACAATGTTCTTACCGACTTTTTAAAAACAGGCACCTACGACAAAAAACGCGAATTTTTCAAAACCGTTTCACCGTCTATGGATATTTTGGTTTCTAGCAATCTTGAAAGACTTATCTACCTTGCAAGCGGCTGTAATGCCGAGCAAACTGCCGAATATATGCGCAGTCTTGACGAAAAGGGCGAATACACCGTATCGGACGAGATACTTTCGGCACTTAACGAAACCTTCCTTGCAGGCTGTTGCGATGACGACCAGACGCTTGAAACGATTAACGAAACCTACAAAAAAGACAGCTATCTTTGCGACACTCACACCGCGGTTGCTGTCAATGTTGCCGACATTCTTATTAAGCAAAATGCAATAAGCACACCCATTATCGTGCTTTCAACCGCATCGCCGTACAAATTCTCGGCATCGGTCGCAAAAGCGATAGGACTTGCGGTAAACGATAACGAGTTTGAAACAATGCGCAACCTTTCAAAAGAAAGCGGCGTGCCTATTCCCTTTGGTCTTTCGGGTCTTGACGGCAAAGAGGTACTGCATACCGATGTTATTAACCGCGAGGATATGTTGCAATATGTTCTTAACAAGATAGGAGAGAAAAATTGGAGCAAGTAACCGTTAAAGTTTCGGGTAGCTCGGCAAATCTCGGTGCAGGGTTCGATGCTATCGGCTGTGCCCTGTCGATTTACAACACGGTGTCGTTTAAAAAGACCGAAAGCGGGCTTAAAATCAGCGGTTGCGAGCCGCAATACTGTACCGAGGATAATCTTATCTACACCTCGTACAAAACAGCTTGCAAAGAGTGGAATTTGCCTGTTTTTGGGCTTGAAATCACGGTGAATGCCGATATTCCAATTTCACGCGGACTTGGCTCAAGCACCGCTATGACGATTGCAGGCATTACCGCCGCGGCACTGCTTGCCGACAAGCAGGTTTCGAAAGATGAAATTGCGCGTGTTGCAACGCTTATAGAGGGTCACCCAGACAATATTGCCCCTGCGGTTTACGGTGGACTTACAGCATCATATATAGCAGACGATATACCGCACACGGTGGTTTATGACATTCACAAAAAATGGCATTTTACCGCACTTATACCCGATTTTCACCTTGAAACAAAACGCGCACGCGCCGCACTACCGAAAGAAGTTTCTATGCAGGATGCGGTGTTCAATATATCGCGTGCCGCTGTTATGCTTCGCGCGCTCGAAACGGGCGACGAAAAGCTGTTGCACGGCGCGGTGGATGACCGACTGCATCAGCCGTACCGAAAGCCGCTTATCGCAGAGTACGAAAAGGTTGAAAACGCCGCAAGAAAACTTGGTGCAACCGCTTTTTATTTAAGCGGTGCAGGGCCAACGCTTATGTGCATTACAACCGACTGCGGCTTTGCCGAAAAAATGGCAGATGCCGTAAAAGAGTTCGAAAACCGTTGGCGCGTAGTTCCGCTTACGGTAGACCGAACGGGAACAACATACTATTAAACAAAAAAGCTACTGCTCGTGCCGAGATTCGGCGCGTACAGTAGCTTTTATTTTTATATTTGCTGTAAGCCTTTAACGGTACCCTGCATATCGGGTGAATTAAAAACAAAGCTTCCGGCGACAAGCACGGTTGCGCCTGCCTCTTTGCACAGGGGTGCATTTTCAGCATTAACACCGCCGTCAACCTCAAGCTCTATTTCCCTGCCTATTCGCCGACATTCGGCTTTAAGCTCGGCAAGCTTTCTTAAAGCATCAGGCATAAACTTCTGACCGCCGAAGCCCGGCTCTACCGACATAACAAGCACCATATCGACAAGCGGCAGTAGGCTGAAAATCTCTTTCGGCTCGGTTTTCGGCTTTATGGTAATCGCAGGGCGACAGCCGAGTTCGCGAATTTGCTTTAAAACCTCGGCAGGGTCTTCCTCAGCCTCAAAATGAATGTTTAAAATATCGGCATATTTTGCAAAATCCGCAATATAGCGGTGCGGCTTGTCAATCATCAAATGTATATCAAGCGGCAATGTTGTGTGCTTTTTAATTGAGGATATTACAGGCACGCCGAACGAAATATTGGGTACGAACTGACCGTCCATAACATCAATATGTAACATATCCGTGCCTGCTTTTTCAAGCTTTTTCAAATCTTCCTCAAGTCTTAAATAATCGCAAGTTAAAATTGACGGTGAAACCTTCATCTGTATATCTCCTTTAAAGCTTGTAAACGCCCGACTCTAAATGAACAAGCGCGATATCGCCGATTTTTACAAACTTGTAAACAGGCTCTAAAAACTCGGCAAAGCAACGCACGGTGTAGTCCTCGGTATTAACCGCCCAAACCACGCCCTGCTTTTCGTCGCAGACATAAAGTGTCGACCCCTCGGCAAACAGTGCCGTCGGCTTTGCAAAAGCCGAGCTTTCGTCGCCGATGCGCAATTCTATACTCATATTAGTCGGATTAAGGCGCGCAATGCACCTATCCTCGGGGAACGAACACCAAATATCGCGATTTAAAAAGCAAACATCAGCAGCACCGTGACCGTTGTATTTAAGCTCGCCGTTCCAAGTAACGCGTGCCTCGGTATCGAACAGCTTTGCCTCGCCGTCGGGATACAGGCATAGCTGTTTATCATTAGGAAGCTGTGTTACATTCCAATAAAACGGATTGTCAAGTGCCGCCTCCATACGCTCGTAATACTGTCCGAATTTCGCAAGCAGATAAACATTTCTTGTAACCGCCTTTATACTGCCCTGCTCAAACGAAATAAGGTTGTAGCCAACCACCATTTTACCGCCGTCATCTGCACGGCGCGCCGCGACAATAAAGCCGTTGTTAAGCGGCAAAATACCTATTGCGGTTTCGTCGAAAACCTTAACCACCTATATACCCCCATTCCCATCATCGGCAAGCCTTGTCAAAAGCATGTCGCCGTCTATATCGTACGGCACGACATTTACTATATCGCCCGATTTACAGCCATCGCATTTAACCACGGCGCGTGTATAGTTTTCGGTGTATCCCTCGCAAACGCTGTTTTCGCAAGACTCTATAAGCAGGCTTCGGTAACACCGATATTCTTTTTCATAAAATCGCGGTGCAGCCTTTCTGCAAGTGCAATCATTTTTTCACTACGCTGTTGCTTAACGGCGTTTGCAACCCTGTCGCCGAATTTCGCGGCGGCAGTACCACCACGAACGGAATACGCAAAAATATGACAACGCGCAAATCCGATTTCCTCAACAAAATCAAGCGAGGCTTTAAAATCCTCGTCGGTTTCGCCCGAAAAGCCCACCATAACATCGGTCGTTATGGCAACGCACGGGTCAAAAGCGCGTATTCTTTTAACCAAATCGCGGTAAAAATCCGCCGTGTAGTGGCGATTCATTCGCTTTAGCGTATTGTCACAGCCCGACTGCAAGGAAAGGTGAAACTGCGGACAAAACTTTTCGTTTGCGAAAAGCTGTTTTAAAATCTCGTCTGTCATATGGTCGGGTTCAAGCGAGCCTAAGCGGACACGGCGAATACCATCGGGCTTTGATGCGGCATTTACGGCATCTACCAAGGTCAAGCCGTTGTCCTGCCCGTATGCGGATAAGTTTATACCGACAAGCACAATTTCGCAAAAGCCATTATCGGCAAGGCGTTGCGCCTCCTCGACAATATCCTCAACCTTGCGCGAGCGCACCCTGCCCCTGCCGTACGGTATAGCGCAGTACGAGCAAAAACGGTTACAGCCGTCCTCGATTTTCATATACGCGCGCGTTCTGCCCGAAAATGCCGAAATACCGCAGGTTTTGTATTTTTCGCCCTGCGTGTGCTGTTCCACCGCCAAAATTCTGTTGCGGTCGGCAAGGTACAGCTCGACCAAAGCGATAACCTTTTTATGGTCTGTGTTGCCGAAAACGATGTCGGCGGTGTCAAGCTTATACGCCTCGTCGGGGAACGCCTGCGCCATACAGCCGCACAGCACCGTTATGCAATTGGGATTTATATTTTTAATATGCCGCAAGGTTTTGCGAGTCTTGCGGTCGCTTTCGGCAGTTACGGTACAGGAATTAAGAACAAAAATATCGGGACTGTCATCTTCATTCACTATTTCATATCCGCGTGCCGAGAACATTTCGCGCATTGACTCGGTTTCATATTGGTTTACTTTACAACCAAGTGTGCAAAAAGCAATTTTCATTTAATACCACCAAATTGATTTATACTATTATTATACATTTTAATTCGACGATAATCAATATAATATAACGAAAAAATTGCAAATTTGCTTGACTTTTTCATTTATTTATTCCATAATAATTTTATACGGTCATTTTGTGTGACATTTATGAGAGGAGCATTACCCGAATGGGAAAAACATACATATCATCATCTGTAATCAAGCGTTTGCCACGCTATTACCGCCATTTGGCAGAACTGAAGGCAGAGGGGAAAACGCGCATTTCCTCGGTACAGCTTGCAAGCCGCCTCGGTGTAACCGCAAGTCAGATACGCCAAGACCTAAACTGTTTTGGTGGCTTCGGTCAGCAGGGATATGGCTATAA
>CAZIEH010000022.1:0-15289 GCA_964538695.1 uncultured Eubacterium sp.
GTCTTATAACGGTATTTTTCGGCTTTCAACTGTTTTATACGGCTGTTGCAACACTTGCACTTTTTTGCGTTGTTGCGCTGTTGCTATATGATAACCGCCGTTTAACTGCCGAAAATATTGCGTTTTTACTGTTTTTAGTCGGCATTACAGTGCGGCTTGTCTATGTGCTTTATACAGATTGCACAGTTCGACAGCACGATGTCGAGCAATTCGGCGGCGGCATAGGTCACGCTGGGTATATAGAGTATATTTACAACAATCTTTCTCTGCCTCGGTTTGATGTGCGCACGGTTTGGCAGTTTTATCATCCGCCGTTGCACCACATTATTTCCGCACTGTTTTTAAAGATAGGCGTATTTTTCGGTGGCGACTATTCCGCGTGCTGTGAAAGCATACAGACGCTTACATTTTTTTATTCGTCGGTCGCGGTTTTGCTTTGCTTTAAGCTGTTTGGCGAGCTAAAGCTGAAAGGCACTGCCTTTATCGCCGCTGCGGCATTTTGTGCGCTTAACCCGATTCTTACGGTGCTTTCGGGCAGTATAAATAACGATATGTTGTCGGTTGTGTTTGCAATATCAGCTGTTTTGTATGCGATACGGTGGTACAACCGACGAACTGTTCGCGACATTATAATTTGTGCGCTTTCTGTTGGGTTTGGTATGTTTACAAAGCTTTCGGTATGGATGGTTGCACCTGCGATAGGTATAATGTTCATCGCCGTGTTTGTGCGCGAGGTTAAGGTGCTTAAAATGCCTTTCTTTATAAAGCACTACGGTCTGTTTGCACTTTGCTGTGTTCCCGTCGGTATGTATTGGAGTGTCCGTAATTTTATATTGCACCGTGTACCGTTTTCTTATGTTCCGTCACTTGGTACAGACAGCTTTCAGTATGTTGGCGGCTACACTGTGACCGAAAGGCTGTTTTCGTTACCGCACGATTTTCTTTCGAACCCGTTTATGGCGTGGGGCGAAAGCTATTATGAATATAACCCGACGGTGGGCTTGATACGAACAGCTCTTTTCGGTGAAAGAATTAACGATTACAATTTTCCGCAAATTGCGGTTTCGGCACGGCTTTTGTATCTTGCGGCAATGCTTGTCGGTATTGTTTTGATAATCGGCTTTGTAAAGCTTTTTAACCGTAAATGCGGTATCGGTGCTGTGCCGCGTGCCGTTTTGCTTTTAACCGCCGCGATAACGCTTGCGATGTACTATTTCTTTTGCTTTATGTACCCGTATACCTGTACGCAAAATGTCCGCTATATTGCGGCACTTGTTCCTGCTTTTGCGGTGGCGTGCGGTGTGGCGGTAAAGGGTAACGGCGTTATAAAAAAGCTTTTTATGGGTTTAATAGCCTGCTTTTGCTTTTTTGGTACAATTACATTTATTTCACTTGCAATATAAAAGGGTGTGCAAACTGCACACCCTTTTTATTATTTAATAAGTTTTAATTTTAACATAACCGTGCAAATTTTGTCACCCATAGGCAGTGCTTTTAAATCCTCGGCGGTAAATGTTTTTAAAACAAGCAGAACGGCGGCATATATAATAACACCAATGATTATTGAGAAAAGCGTTGCCACGGTATTTCCGAGCGTAGAGCTTAGCTTGTACGCCGCAAAAACAGCAGCCGACATAATAAGTGATGCCGCAAGCGGCTTTACGATGTGTTGCATATACGGTATTTTAACGGGTAAAAATCGCTGTAAAACCATCCATTCGGCAAGGGCAACTATAAGCTGATAAATAACCGTTGCCGCAATTGCACCCACAACGCCGAAATCAAATACTTTCATAAATACAATGTTTAATAAAAGCTTTATTACTGCGCCCACAAGTAAGATTACAGCAGGATATTTCTGCTTGCCCATACCGTAAAATACACCGTTTATAACAAATGGAACAGATGCGAAAAGCATTGCAATTGATTGCAACTGTAACAGATATCCGCCGTCGGATACGGCAGGAAACAACAGCTTCATAATAGGGTCGGCAAGCACAATAAAGCCTGCGGTACAGGGTAGCATTATAACATTGCTTAAAAACATTGTGTTTAAAAGATTTTTGCGTGCTCCGTCAAAATCGCCCGTGGTTATTTTAGATGATATTACAGGCACCATCGCTATAAACAAGGTCGCACCGAGTGCCAAGGGCAGATGTGTCATTGTTTCAGTTTTTGACATAAGACCGTATGCCTCAACATCGCCTGTGTATTTATTCACGGTTATTGAGTCGATATTACTGCTGAGTGTTGAGATAAGCGAGGCAAACGCCGCAGGCACGGCAAGTGCCAAAATGCTTTTAATTAAAGCAGAGGTTTTCTGTTTGTTGGTTTCTGCGGTTTGCGCAGTACACTCGGCGTTTATATATTTTCTGCGAAGCATAAGGTGCGAAAGCATATATCCAAGCGAAACAAATGCCGCAACAGATGTGGAAAGGTTACCTGCCGCCGCCATAATGGCAGTGTCTGCACCGACTGCAAGATAGACGAAAAGAATAGACAAAACGCAGTTGAAAAACTGTTCTACTATTTCGGAAATGCTTGTCGATTTTAAACTGCCCAGCCCTGTGAAGTAGCCGCGCAGTACAGAGTTTACCGAAACAAACAAAACCGCAGGCGCAAGTGCGCGAAGTGTATGTGCAACACCGCTTGCGCTGTACAGCGAAACCGAAATTGTGTCGGCAAAAACAAACATAAGTGTCGCAAGGAAAAGCCCAAGTGCCGAAAAAAGCTTTAGGCAGATGTTGAAAATGCGTTTTGCACCTATTCGGTCACCCACGGCAACGCGTTCGGCAACAAGCTTTGAAACAACATTGGGTATGCCGATTGACGAAATTGCAAGCAGTACCATATAAAGCTGATAGCCTGTCGAGTAGTAGCCGTTACCGACATTGCCGAAGCCCGGGATATTAACTATTACGATTTTATAGACAAGTCCTAAAATTTTTACTACAATTTGCGCTATGCCGAGCATTGCAACATTTTTGGCAAATGATACGCTTTGCTCTGTCTTTAATGGGTTATTTTTGCTCATAAAGCATCTCCTAAACAGTTTATAAATGTTATTTTACCACATATTACCGAAATTTGCTATACTATCTGTTGAAAAAGTTTGTATTTTGTGTTAATATTATCATAGTTGCCGCCTATATCGGTAACGGCGAAAGATTATACACCAAAAGCAAAGAATAAGGTGAGAGATATGGATATAAAAGAAAAAGCTTTACAGGCGCATTACGATTGGCAAGGTAAAATAGAGGTTGTTTCAAGAACGCCTATCGAAAACAGTGAACAGCTGTCAACAGCATATACACCCGGAGTTGCAGAGCCTTGTCTTAAAATTAAAGACGATTACGATTTATCTTTCAAGCTGACCCGCCGTTGGAATACGGTTGCTGTCGTAACCGACGGTACGGCAGTTCTCGGTCTCGGCGATATTGGACCCGAGGCAGGTATGCCTGTTATGGAGGGTAAGTGCTGTTTGTTTAAAGAATTTGCCGATGTTGATGCGTTTCCTATTTGTATTCGTTCAAAAGATGTCGACGAAATTGTGCGAACGGTTTACCTTATTTCGGGCGGCTTCGGCGGTATAAATCTTGAGGATATTGCCGCACCGCGTTGCTTTGAGATTGAAAGAAAGCTGAAAGAAATTTGCGATATTCCCGTTTTTCACGATGACCAGCACGGTACTGCTGTTGTTGTCGGCGCGGCACTTATAAATGCTTTGCGACTTGTAAAAAAAGATATAGGTGCAATTCGCTGTGTTATAAACGGTGCAGGCTCTGCGGGTATTGCAATTGCAAAGCATCTTTTAAAGCTCGGCGTGGGTGATATTACTATGGTTGACCGTTGCGGTATACTTGCGGTCGGTAATAACGGTATGAATTCGGCACAGGCAGAGCTTGCGGCGCTTACAAACAAAGCAGGACTTCAAGGCACATTGACCGATGCTATTCGCGGTGCAGATGTTTTTATAGGTGTGTCCGCACCGAATATTGTAAGTGCCGAAATGGTCAACTCGATGGCGCAAGATTCGGTTGTATTTCCTATGGCAAACCCAACCCCCGAAATTATGCCCGACGAGGCAAAGCGTGCAGGTGCAAGGGTAGTCGGTACGGGTCGTTCGGATTTTCCGAACCAGATAAACAATGTTTGCGCATTCCCGGGAATTTTCCGCGGTGCGCTTGATGTTCGCGCAAAGGATATTAACGATGAAATGAAGCTTGCCGCATCATACGCTATTGCCGAGCTTGTTTCGGATGACGAATTATGTGAGGATTATATTATGCCCAAAGCGTTTGACAAGCGTGTGGGCAAGGCTGTTGCCGCCGCGGTTGCAAAAGCAGCAAAGGAAAGCGGAGCTTGTAAATAAAAACCTAATAATATGATTTTTAAAGGGTGGTGTACTTGGTATATCACCCTTTTTCACTTGCTTTATAAAATACGCATACAATGTAAATGGTAAATTGTTTTAACAAAATGATTAAAACGGTTATATCGGGGAAAAATGGTAATACGAAAGTAAAATGTAAGCGAGTGATAAAATATGACAGTAAAACGCGGCGATATTTATTATGCCGATTTAAGTCCCGTTATCGGCTCTGAACAGGGTGGGATTCGCCCCGTGCTTATAGTGCAAAACGATGTCGGCAACAGGTACAGCCCAACAGTCATTGCCGCCGCCATAACAAGTCAGCACGATAAGGCACAGCTACCGACACATATAAAGGTTGGTGCCGACGGTTGCGGCTTGGCGAAGGATTCGATAGTTTTGCTTGAACAAGTGCGAACGATAGATAAACAGCGGCTTAAAGAAAAAATGGGGACGCTTGACGGCAGTGCTATGAATAGGGTCGACCACGCTTTAAGTGTCAGCTTTGGTTTGGGTAGCAGAATGCAGTAAAAAGTTTTGTTTTAACCATTGCACAAAACCCGATTATGTTGTACAATATATAGTAACATAATTTGAAATTACGGGGTTTTTTATGACACAGTTGCAAAATGATTTTGTCGCGCTGAGACGACAGATTATAAAAACAGACTTTTCACATATGAACGATATGCAGTTTAAGGCGGTTACCACGGCAAATGGGCCCGTGCTTATTCTTGCAGGAGCAGGCAGCGGCAAGACCACGGTGCTTGTCAACAGAATTGCGTATCTTGTTAAATACGGCGATGCATATAACACTGCAAATGCTCCGCAAAGCGAAAATTTACTTAAAAAAGCTCTTGAAGAGGGAACAGCAGCAGAGCCGCAGTATTTTGCCGATGATGCGCCTAAGCCTTGGGAAATACTTGCAATTACATTTACAAACAAAGCCGCAGGCGAGCTGAAGGAAAGAATAGAGGCAAAGCTCGGCAAAAACGCACAGTATATTAAGGCAGGCACCTTTCACTCGGTTTGTTCGCGTATATTGCGCCGCGATGCCGACAGGCTCGGCTACGACAATCACTTTACCATATATGATACAGATGACCAAAAGCGCTTGATGAAGCTTGTTTGCAAAAATCTTAATATAGACGAAAAGCAGATACCCGTTCGTTCTATTTTGACTGCGGTAAGCCACGCAAAGGACTCGCTGATTTCTCCCAAAGAATTTTCAGAGGATGCGGGCGCCGATGTCAGAATGAAGCTTATCGCAAAAGCATATACCGAGTATCAAAACGAGCTTGTAAAAAGCAATGCGATGGATTTTGATGACCTTATTGCGAATACTGTGCGTCTTTTTCGCGAGAACGAGGATGTACTTTCATATTATCAACAGCGTATTCACTATATTATGGTCGACGAGTATCAGGATACCAACCACGCGCAGTATATGTTTGTTAAAATGCTTGCGGAAAAAGAGCGTAACATTTGCGTTGTCGGTGATGACGACCAAAGTATATACCGTTTTCGCGGCGCAACGATTGAAAATATTTTAAGCTTTGAAAAGGAATATCCCGATGCCACGGTTATCCGTCTTGAGCAAAATTATCGCTCAACACAGAATATTCTTGACGCGGCAAACGGTGTTATTGCGAACAATTCTGCGCGTACGGGCAAAAGCCTTTGGACAGATAACGGCAGTGGTGACAAGGTCAACTGCGTTACGCTTGAAAACGAAAGGGAAGAGGCACGCTTTGTCGCCGACACGGTTTTAGAGCATATTCGCTCGGGCGGCAGGTATATAGATTGCGCTGTTCTTTACCGCACAAACGCACAGTCAAATGTTATTGAAAGTGTGCTTGTACGCTCTGGTATACCGTACCGTGTTGTCGGTGGATTACGCTTTTACGACAGAAAAGAAATTAAAGATATAACTGCGTATCTTAACCTTGTCAACAACCCAAGTGACAACATTCGTTTGCGCCGTGTTATCAACGAGCCGAAAAGGGGTATCGGTGAAACCTCGCTCGCGCGTGTAGCCGAAATTGCCGAGGTTGAGGGTATATCTTATTTCGAGGTTATGAAGCGCGCCGCAGAGTACCCTGCGCTTTCGCGTGTTGCGGAAAAATTTGCCGCATTTTGCGGAATTATCGAAAATCTGCGCGAGCTGTCGGCAAGCCTTTCCGTAAGTGAGATTTTACAGCTTGTTATAGAAAAAACCGGCTATGGTGATTATCTTAACGCCTTGCCAACCGAAGAGGCTGACCGCCGTGAAAATGTTAAGGAGCTTGCAACCTCTGTTTTACAATACGAGCAGGAGAATGAAAATGCATCTCTTTCGGGCTTTTTGGAGGAGGTCGCACTTGTCAGCGATATGGATTCGTATGACACCGATGCAGATGCGGTTGTGCTTATGACGCTTCACTCGGCAAAGGGACTTGAATTTAACACAGTTTTCCTTGTCGGTATGGAGGAGGGAATTTTCCCGGGTAACCAAACCATATACGGCGGTCCCGAGGAAATGGAGGAGGAACGCCGCATAGCATATGTCGGTATAACACGCGCCAAGCGCAGGCTTTACATAACAAACGCTTTCAGGCGTATGCTTTACGGTCAAACCTCTTACAACAGACTTTCGCGTTTTGTCGAGGAAATACCCACATCACTTTGCGAAATTACGCAAAAGACAGGTATGGGCGGCGGTTATACCTCTGTCGGCTATAACTCAGCCGCTACCTCAAAGCCGCGACCTGTTATAAAGCATCAGCCGACCGCACCTGCTACGCCGAAGCAATGCTTTGCTGTCGGTGATACCGTCCGTCACGCGACCTTCGGCGTGGGCGAGGTTTTGGCGGCAACGCCTATGGGTAACGATATTTTGCTGTCTATTCAGTTTGATAAAGCAGGCACTAAAAAGCTTATGGCAACCTTTGCCAAGCTTGAAAAAATATAATCGGGGTAGGATATGGAAAAGCTTATTATTTCAGTAGGCATAGTCGCACTTAACGAGCAGGATACCGTCGGTATTCTTTTAAATCAGCTTTATATGCAGAATTTCTCAAAAAAGCATACCGAGCTTGTGCTTGTCGACAGCGGCTCTACTGATGGTACAAAAGCGGTTTTCGAGGAATTTCGCGCCGAACACGCCGATGAGTATTTCGGTATTGCGGTGCTTGATAATCCGCGCAGAATACAAGCGGCGGGGTGGAATGTCGCTATCGACAATTTTCGCGGTGACGCGCTTTTAAGACTTGATGCCCACGCGCGAATAGAAAAAGATTTTCTTTCTGCAATTTCCGCTTGTCTCGCCACGGGCGAAATGGTATGCGGCGGTAAACGACCGAATCTTCCAGCCGATAATAAGCCCGTAAGTCGACTTGTTTCGCTTGCAGACCGTTCGATTTTCGGCGGTAGCTTTGCCGAATATCACGACAGTGACGGTAAAAAATATGTCGACACGGTTTTTCACGCCTGCTATCGCCGCGAGGTTATCGAGGCTGTCGGGCATTTTAACGAAGGCTTGGGCAGAACAGAGGATAACGATTTTCACAGCCGTATACGAAAAAAGGGCTATAAAATCTGCTATGACCCGAAAATTTGCTCTTACCAATTTTCGCGTTGCTCGGTTTTGGGCAGTATAAAGCAAAAATACGGTAACGGCTATTGGATAGGCAGAACCACCGCAGTAAACCCCGATTGCATATCACTGTTCCATTTTGTACCGTTTGTTTTTGTAATGACAGTGATTTTAAGTGTCTTTTTTGGGCTTGTATGTTCTTTTTTACCGTTTGGGCTTTTGGTGGCGGCATACGGTGTTGCCGATTTGCTTTTAAGTGTTACGGCACTGATATCCGAAAAAGGCTTTCATCCGCTGTTTTTACTGCTACCTGTTTTGTTCGCCGCACTTCATATTTCGTACGGTGTCGGAACTTTGGTTGGATTTTTAAGCCTATTGTTCAAAAAGTCATAAGTTGACTAAAGCTTGATATTGTGGTATCATTTATTTTATTGTCAGCCAAGTGTTGTATGTTTAAGCTTGCGCTTGGCGTCTTTGAAAGATACGGTGATTATTATGGCAGATAACAGACCTATCGGCATTTTCGATTCGGGTCTAGGCGGTCTTACGGTCGCGCGTGAAATAATTAAGCAAATGCCTAATGAAAATATTGTGTATTTCGGCGACACGGGTCGTGTGCCGTACGGTACAAAAAGCCGCGAAACTATAAGAAAATACGCAATGCAGGACGAAAGCTTTTTGCTTTCCAAGGGCGTTAAGATTATTGTGGCGGCTTGCGGCACGGTAAGCTCGGTTGCCGCAGATACGGGGGCACAGCTTCCAGTACCTTTTATAGATGTTGTTACAAACGGCGCAAGACGCGCGGTTGAGGCAACAAGGTCGGGCAGAATAGGTGTTATAGGTACAACTGCCACGGTTATGAGTAATTCGTACAAAAAATACATACTTTCGGCATTGCCGAATGCCGAGGTTTTTCAAAACGATTGCTCACTTTTTGTACCGTTGGTTGAGGAGGGGTGGATTGACCGCAACGACCCCGTAACCGTCGAAACGGTGCGCCGCTATCTTATGCCGATTAAAGAAAAGGGTATAGATGTGCTTATAATGGGGTGTACGCATTACCCCGTTTTAACCGATATTATTCGTGATTTTATGGGCGAGGGCGTAACCTTGGTGAATACGGGTGAATACACCGCACTTGCCGTAAAGGATTATTTAACCGCACACGGTATGGCTGCAAAAAAAGAAAAAATCGGTAACAGAATGTATTATGTCAGCGATAGAACGGAGTCGTTCTCTAAAACCGCATCAATTCTTATGGGATGCGATATAAACGGGTCGGTAGAGCGCGTGTACATTGATAGTATTAAGGAGATTGTTTAATGAAAAATGTTATGCTGACCATCAACGGCTTTCAAGAATGTGACGGCGAAAAAAACGAGCAGTCATTCACAGGCGTTGCCGAATATTCTGAAAATAACGGCGAAATAAAGCTTGTGTACGACGACAGTGCCGATATGGGTCTTAACGGTGTAAAATCTGTTTTGACGGTTTCGCCCGACGGTATGGTTATTATGCAACGCGGCGGCGGTAGCTACGGTAATATTGTCGTTGAAAGCGGCAAGCGGCATATTTGTCAATACAACACCCAATACGGTTGCATAACCATCGGTATTTCGGGTGACAGTGTTAAAAATAACCTGTGCGACGGTGTAGGAACTATTGAATTGCGATATTCCATTGATGTCGAGTCGCGACTTTTAAGCCGCAACAGGGTTGAAGTTATTATCGAGGAGGATGTTTAATTATGTCAATAATTGTTTCAAAAACCAAAAACGATATTAAAGAATGTATTTTAAATGCGGTAGGTCGTGCGGTTGCCGACGGTGTTTTTGCGCAAGAGCCTTTGCCGCCTTTTACGGTAGAGGAGCCTTCTGACAGCTCGCACGGTGATTTTGCCGTTAATGCCGCAATGGTTTGGGCAAGAGCGCTGAAAAGCTCGCCCCGTGCAATTGCCGAAAATATCGTAAAATATTTGGATTTTTCGGGTACATATATTGAAAGAGCCGAAATTGCGGGCCCCGGTTTTCTTAACTTTTTTGTCGGTGATGAGTATTTTGCCGCAATAATCGCCGATGTCTCCGAATGTGGCGAAGCTTACGGTTCAAGCGATATGGGCAAGGGCAAAAAGGTTATGGTAGAGTTTGTTTCGGCGAACCCCACAGGTCCTATGCATATCGGCAATGCCCGTGGCGGTGCGCTTGGCGATACACTTGCCGCCGTGCTTGAAAAAGCGGGCTATGATGTAACACGCGAATTTTATGTAAACGATGCGGGCAATCAAATTCAAAAATTTGCAGGCTCGCTTGAGGCGCGCTACTTGCAGATATATGACCCGTCGGTAGAGTTCCCCGAGGACGGCTATCACGGTGCCGATATTACCGAGCGCGCTAATGAATTTGCCGAAATCAACGGTGATGATTTTGTTGCCGCATCTGCCGAGGAACGCCGCCGGGCATTGGTGGATTACGCGTTGCCGCTTAATATTGCCGCACTTAAAACCGATTTAGAGTCGTACCGCATAAATTACGATGTTTGGTTTAAAGAATCCTCACTTTATGCCGACGGCACTATCGATAAAGTAATTGCAAAGATGAAAGAACGCGGTCTTACATACGAAAAGGACGGCGCACTTTGGTACAAAAATGCCGAGTATACCGCGGCACTGCTTAAAAAGCAGGGCAAAAGCGATAAGGATATAGAAAAGTTAGAGCTAAAAGATGATGTTCTTATTCGCGCAAACGGCAATCCGACATATTTTGCCGCCGATATTGCATATCACTATAACAAATTTGCAATGCGCGGCTTTGATACTGTTATAAATGTTTGGGGTGCTGACCACCACGGTCATGTGGCAAGGCTAAAAGGTGCAATGGACGCAATCGGCATTTCGGGCGATAAGCTCGACATCGTTCTTATGCAGCTTGTTCGCCTTGTTCGCGGCGGAGAGGTTGTAAAGGTTTCGAAACGCACAGGCAAGTCCATTACTCTTAAAACTTTGCTTGATGAAGTACCGATTGATGCGGCAAGATTTATTTTCAACTCTAAAGAGCCGTCTACTCACCTCGAATTTGACCTTGATTTGGCGGTTCAGGAAAACAGCCAAAACCCTGTTTATTATGTTCAGTATGCTCACGCGCGTATATGCAGTATTCTTCGCGCACTTGAAAATGACGGCATTAAGCCGCGCCAATGCACTGTCGATGAGCTTTGCTTGCTTAAAGCAGATGAGGAGCGCGCTCTTATTCGCCATATCGCCGCACTTACAGGTGAAATTCAGGCGGCTGCAAAAGCTTATGACTCTGCGCGTATTACAAGATATGTGTTAGAGCTTGCAACACAATTTCATAAATTTTACAATGCCTGCCGCGTAAAGGGTGTAGAAGAACCGCTTATGCAGGCGCGTCTTAACCTTTGCTCGGCAACCGCCACGGTAATTCGTTCAGTGCTTGCTATGCTTAAAATCGACGCCCCCGAGGTAATGTAATAATTAAAACGGCTGTAAAAATCCTGCTCTTTTTATAGCCGTTTGCTTTATAAGGAGAAGCTATGGATATTAAAAAATTATCGAAAACAGCAGTCGTTACATATTCGACTGCTTATACTTTGTGTGCATTTATTTTCGGCTTTGACCCGAACGATGAATACCGAGGTAATACAAAAAAGCTCAGAAAAAAGCTTTCTCAGGCATTGCTTTTGGAAACCGATTATGAAAATCCTATCGTTTCAGAGCTTTGCGAGCTTGAAAGTGACGATGAATTTATTGCGTTTTTTAAAGAGTGCTATATTACCGCTTTGGGTTATGACGAGGAAAGAACAAGAATTATAGAGGATATTTGCGCCGATTATCCCGAAAACGAGAAACAGGCATTTAAAGATCTGTTTACTCAAAATGTTTTTCCCGATGGCATAAAATATTATGACGACAAGCTTGAAATATCGCTTGATGACAAAAATTCATATACAGAAAAGCTTGTGCTGTGCGGTGTAAAGGGCTTTGAAAAGTATAATGAAACCGAGTATCAGTTTAGTATTGCAGATATTTCGCGTACACTCGACGGAATTTCGGTCAGCTGTCCCATAAATATCTATGACGATGAAAATGCAACCGAAAAATGTGTTGAATTCGCATTTAAAAGCATAAAAATCGAATTGCAAATTTTTGCCGCTGATGAATTGAACTTTTTTGACAAGCCTTTCGATGCGCTTTGTAGTGCGGCTGAGGATGTATGCTATAAAGTAAAGCTCGGTGACGAGTATTTAAACGAGAAAGAAAAACAGCTTTTACCGATATTGTACGAGCTGGCAAGCATTAACAATGTCGACTATGACCCTTTGAATTTTAATGATTGCGAAAAGAAAGCGTATGCAAAGCGTTTTCCGCTTTTAAAAGAAATGGCGGCAGAGTACGGCTTGAAAAAGGTTGTTAAAAGAATAACCGTGCTTGAAAATTTCGCAAACGACAGCAAAAAAGCCTTTTCAAAATCCTTAAAGCTTTTTGAGGCACTTAATATGATAGAGTGCGAACCGCTTTGGCGCAAAATCTATAACGGTTTTCGCGAGTCGCAGTCGGCTTATCCCAAACGAAGCCACAATATTGAAAAGCAACACTATAACGAAATTGTGCAAGAGATTGAAGAAAACCTGCACGCCTGCGGTTACAGCGGCAGTTATCCCGATTTTTATAAAAAAGGTGCTTTGCGCGGTGTTCGTTGGCGAAAAGCTACAATTTATCGTATTTTATCGAAAACGAGAAAAATGTCGAGCATTTTATACATTGCAAGGAAAACGGCTACGAAAACGAATTTTCTGTTGATTTTCTTTGCGGCATTGCTATTCTTAAAAAAGGCGAAAGGGCAGAGGATGTTTATTCGTGTAGCTTTAACGCAAAGGGCAAACGCCTTTTCGAAACCGTTTCGTATTGCGAGTTGCAACCCGATAATGACGATTACGAGTACGAGGAGAGTGCCTCGCTTTCGGAAATGCTGACGATTGCCGTTAAAAAAGCAGAGTGTCGCAGGCTTAACAGGACAGAGAAAAAGCTGTACTATGGCTCGTTCAGCTTCGGCTTTAGACTTTTCGAGCTTATTGCATTTGCTTTGTTTGTCGGCGGTGCGTTTGCTGTGCTGTTTACACTTGGTATGATGCTGTTTACATTTGTTCTTACTCTTGCGGTAGACGGTGTATCGACCGCACTTGAATTACTGCGCGAATTTCCGTGGCATTTAATGGCGTTGTTTACGGGACTTGGCTTCGGTTGTGCGATGAGTATTTTCGAAGCACTTGCCTCGCGTAAATAACACTTGTAATATTGACGCCGCTTATCGAATATACTTTACCATCAATGCTTTGATGGGAGAAGATGTGTAATGGATATCAATGTAACACGACAGGCGGTATCTACAAATGAGGTTATTTTCAATCAAAATGCCGAGCAGGCGGTAGATTTTGAAATCGCTTTACCCGATTATTGCCCCGATATTGTGCGGCTTTTAAAATGTCGCACAAAGCCGCGGCTTATTTCAAAATCAAAAACCGCAGATGCGGTAATCGTCGACGGCGCAGTCACGGCAACGCTAATATATTGTGACGAGCAAAATAAAATTCGCAGTTACGAACAGGAAATGTCGTTTCGTAAAGAAATTTCTGCGGTGGATATCGGCGAATACGACCGCATAGCAGTTTCGCTTGACAACGAATATATAAATTGCAGGGCTGTCACCTCGCGCAAGGTGGAAATACACGGCGCGCTAACCCTTGGTGTAAAAATAATCGGCACTGTTTCAACCGATATTTTAACCGATATCGACCATGACGATGTGCAGGTAAAAAGCGGTAGCTGTCCGCAAACCAATCCTCTCGGCTTTGCCGAAAAAACAGTGGTTATTGAGGAAGAGCTGGAACTTGGCAAGGCAGGCGCGGCTGTTCGTTCGATAATTCGGTGCGACACCCGTGTCGTCGTTGACGAGGCAAAGCTGATGGGCGGAAAGGCGGTCGTAGCAGGCGGTATTTTAATAAACACGCTGTACTGTACAGAGGAGGATACCGTCGGATACGCCGAAAACGAGGTAAAGTTTCATCAGGTGGTGGATATTTCCGTTTTGGGTGAAAGCTGTGTGTGCGATGCGACGGCAGAGGTAATTGCCGACAGTGTTAAGCCGCGTACAAATCTTTCGGGCGAGGCGCGCTCGCTTGCGTTCGAGTGTAAGCTGTGTATTTCGGTAGTTGCAAGCTGTGACAATGATATTCCCGTGCTTTACGATGCGTTCGGCACAAAGCAGGAGGTTGACATAGATACAGCCGCAATGAATTTTAAAAAGCTGACTTGCAATATTCGTGAAAGACACCTTTGCACCAAGACACTTGATTTTTCGGAAAACAGCTTTGGAACCGTTATGGATGTTTGGTGCGAAACCAAGGTGGGTCAGGTAAAAATCTGTGACGGTGCATTAACTGTCGGCGGTGCCGCCACTATATGCGTTTTAAGCATCGATACCGACGGTGTTCCGCAATATTGCGAAAGGGGTGTAGATTTCGAATATAACAGCCCTGTCGATGGCGATGGCAATATGACTGCCGAGGCGGTTATTGAAACCGTTTCCACCGCATACACAGTTTTGGGACACGACCGTTTAGAGGTTCGGGCAGAGCTTGCCGTAGATGCCGCGATTTATAAGATTACCACGCTGAATGTGCTGACAGGTGTAGCTTTTAACGAAAATTCAGGTCTGCCGATACGCGCACCGTTTATTGTTTACTATGCAAACGCAGGTGAGTGCCTGTGGGATATCGCGAAGAAGTACAGAGCAAGCTGTTGCGATATTATGGCGGCAAATGATTTGGATTGTGATGCTCTTTCGGAAAAAAGAATGCTTTTAATACCGTAAAAAACGCGGCTGGTGCTTTTGCATCAGTCGCGTTTTTGCTGTGATAATTGCTTTGAGAAAACACAGCCGCAATAGTTTTGTCTGTACAGACCGAATTGCTTTGACAGCTCAATCGAGCGTTTGTAGCCGTTGTTTTTCTTAAAATCAGAATACAGGTACGGCACGCCGTACTCATTTTCAAGCATTTCGCCGATTTCGTTAAGCTTTGGTGCGTTTTTGTGGGGGCTTATCGAAAGTGTTGTGCAGAAAAAGTCATAGCTGCCTTCTTTTGCCGCCAAAGCCGTTTTTTCAAGTCGCAGGCGGTAGCATTTAAAGCATCTTTCGCCACCCTCGGCAACATTTTCAAGACCCCTTGCGGCGGCGAAAAATTCGTCGTTGCAGTATTCGGGTGCGATTATTTCAACACTGCTTTCAAGTGACATTTCTTTTACAAGTCTTTTAAGCTCGGAAAGTCTG